>NZ_JACEGK010000030.1:0-26052 GCF_056859195.1 Streptomyces sp. NH27 | reverse complement strand
GCACCTGGTGCATCGGGCCGCCCCGCCAGCGCTCCCCGGCCCCGTACAGGTGCCACGCCCCGTCCATCCGCAGATGGCTGTGCAGTGTCATGCCGCCTTCGAGCCGCGCCATCAGGTGCTTGCCGCGCGGCACCACTGCCAGCACCTGCCGTCCCACCAGGTCCACGGTCGCCAGTTTCGGCACGCGCAGGTCCGCCCGCACCAGCGGCTGCCCGGACAGCGCCGCGTGCAGTCGGTGGGCGGTCAGCCAGACCGTGTCTCCTTCGGGCACCCCTCCATGATGGCCTGCGCGCCGGCCCTGCCTCGCCCTAACGGTCCTCCCGCAACCGCAGCCCGCGCGGTGTGGCGTGGAAACCCGCCGCCTCCAGTGCCCGGCCCAGCGGCGAGGTCAGCGCCGACTCGCCATTGGCCCGCTCCACCGTGAGGCGGCCCAGCGCGCCCTCCCGGACCGCCAGTGCAAGGGCGTCCGCGGCGGCCCCGACCCGTATCTCGTCGAGCGGCCAGGCCAGCAGGGTCTTGCCGCCCCGCTCCACGTACAGGGTGAGTTCGCCGTCGGTCAGCACCACCAGGGCGCCGGCCTTCCGCCCGGGCTTGTGGGAGACGCCCGCGGGCTGCTCCGGCCATGGCAGCGCGGCGCCGTACGGATTGGCCGGGTCCGCGGCGGCAAGCACCACTGTGCGGGACCTTTCGGGGCGCTCCTCCTCCCGCTCCCGCGCAGTGCTCAGCGCCCGCAGCCGGTCCACCGCGCCGTCCATCGCGAACTGTGCCGCGCCCAGCCCCTCCACCACATACCCCCGCCTGGCCTGCCCGGTCTCCTCGAACGCCGCCAGCACCCGGTACGCCGCCGAGAAGCCGCCTGCCACTCCCTCCGCGGCCACAGCGCCCCGGGTGACCACGCCGTGCCGGTCCAGCAGGGTGTGGGTCAGGGCGTGCGCCCGTAGGGTCGGATCGGCTTCGGGCACGGGCACCAGGGACCAGCGGCCCGCAGTGGTGGGCGGGCCGGACCGGGAGGCGGTGGCCCGCGGGGACCGGGCCGAGGCCAGCGAGCTGTACCTGCCGCGCGGCACCGAACGCGGCGCACGGTGTGCGGTTGCCCCTGCGGTGCGGCCCGAGCCGAGCAGTGCCCTCAGCGGGGCGAGGGTGTCATTGGTCAGCCGCCCCGACCAGGCCAGGTCCCATACCGCGTCGGCGAGTTCGGGATCGCTCGCCGTCAACCCGGCCGCCCGCACCTGCTCGCCGATCTGCCGGAAGAACAAGCCATACCCACCGGACAGCGCGCCGAGCACGGCAGTGTGCAACTCCGTCGGCTCCAACGGCTGCGGACTCGGCAGCAGCAAGGGTGCACTTTCGGACAAATACAGTGACACCCATCCGTCCTTGCCCGGCAGGGCCCCCGCACCGGCCCACAGCACCTCACCGGACGCCGTCAACTCGTCCAGCATCGCCGGGGTGTAGCCGGCCACCCGGGACGGCAGCACCAGCTTCTCCAACGCCGACGCGGGCACCGACGCGCCCTGCAACTGCTCCACCGCCCGCGCCAGCCCGTCCATCCCGCGCAGGCCGTGCGTGCCCACGTGTTGCCACTGCGGCAAGAACACCCCGAGCGTGGCCGGCGGCACCGGCTCCAGTTCCTGCCGCAGCGCGGCAAGCGAACGGCGCCGAAGCCGTCGCAGCACCGTGGCGTCGCACCACTCCTGACCGGCCCCGCCCGGACGGAACTCGCCCTGCGCCAGCCGGCCCGCCGCAGCCAGCCGGTGCAGCATGCCGTCCGCCACGGCCCCGCCCAGACCGAACCGGGCCGCGGCCTCGCCCGTCGTGAACGGGCCGTGCGTCCGCGCATACCGCGCCAGCAGGTCGCCCAGCGGGTCCTTGACCGGCTCGGTGAACGCCACCGGCACGCCCACCGGCAGTGCCGTGCCCAGCGCGTCGCGCAGCCGCCCGGCGTCCTCCACCGCCGACCAGTACTCGTCCCCGGCGATCCGCACCCTGATCGCCCGCCTGGCCGCCTCCAACTCCGCGGCCCACCCCGCCTCCGCTCCCCGCACCGCCAACTCGGTGCCGGTCAGCGGACCGAGCACCCGCAGCAGGTCCGCGACCCCCTCCGCGTCCTTGACCCGGCGGTCCTCCGTGAGCCACTGCAACTCGCTGTCCAGATCGGCCAGCACGTCGGGATCGAGCAGTTCCCGCAACTCGGCCTGCCCCAGCAACTCCGCCAGCAGCCGCGAGTCCAGCGACAGTGCGGCCGCCCTGCGCTCGGCAAGCGGCGAGTCGCCCTCGTAGAGGAACTGCGCCACATAGCCGAACAACAGCGAACGGGCGAAGGGCGACGGCTCCTGCGTGGTCACCTCCACCAATCGGACCCGCCGCGCCTCGATGTCGCCCATCAACTCCACCAGGCCCGGCACGTCGAACACGTCCTGAAGGCACTCCCGGATCGCCTCCAGCACGATCGGGAACGACCCGAACTCCGACGCCACCTGGAGCAGTTGCGACGCCCGCTGGCGCTGCTGCCACAGCGGGGTACGCCGGCCGGGGCTGCGGCGCGGCAGCAGCAGCGCCCGCGCCGCGCACTCCCGGAACCGCGACGCGAACAGTGCGGACCCTCCCACCTGGTCCGTCACCAACTGTTCGACCTCGCCCTTGTCGAATGTCACATCGCCCGCCCCCACCGGCGACTGCGCCGGATCGAACTCGGCACCCTTCGACACCGGATCGGCGTCCAGCAGGTCCAGCCCCATCAGGTCCGCATCCGGCAGGCGCAGCACGATCCCGTCGTCGGCGTGCATCGCCTGGGCGTCCAACCCGTAGCGCTCCTGGAGCCGGGAGCCGAGCGCGAGTGCCCACGGGGCGTGTACCTGGGCGCCGAACGGGGAGTGGATGATCACCCGCCAGTCACCCAGCTCGTCCCTGAAGCGCTCCACGACGATGGTGCGGTCGTCCGGGATGTGCCCGCACGCCTGCCGCTGCTCGGCGAGGTACGACAGCACGTTGTCGACCGCCCAGGGGTCCAGGCCAGCCGCGGCCAGTCGCTCCCGGGCCGCCTCCGCGGGCAGCGCGCCCACCTCTCGCAACCATCGGCCCAGCGCCCGGCCCAGCTCGAGCGGCCGCCCCAGCTGGTCGCCCTTCCAGAACGGCAGCCGCCCGGGCACGCCCGGCGCGGGGGAGACCAGCACCCGGTCGCGGGTGATGTCCTCGATCCGCCACGAGGTGGTGCCAAGCGTGAAGACGTCGCCCACCCTGGACTCGTACACCATCTCCTCGTCCAGTTCTCCGACCCGGCCGCCGCCCTTCTTCGGGTCCGCCCCTGCGAGGAAGACCCCGAACAGCCCGCGGTCCGGGATGGTGCCGCCGGAGGTCACCGCCAGCCGCTGGGCTCCCGGCCGGCCGGTGAGGGTGTTGGCCACCCGGTCCCACACAAGGCGTGGGCGCAGCTCGGCGAATGCGTCCGACGGGTAACGGCCAGCCAGCATGTCCAGCACCGCGGTGTAGGCGGAGTGCGGCAGCGACGCGAAGGGGGCCGCCTGCCGGACCAGGGCGAGCAGTTCGTCCACGTCCCAGATGTCAAGGGCGGTCATCGCCACGATCTGCTGGGCCAGCACGTCCAGTGGGTTGGACGGTACCCGCAGCGACTCGATGGCCCCTTCCCGCATCCGCTCGGTGACCACCGCGGACTGCACCAGGTCGCCGCGGTACTTCGGGAAGACCACCCCGGTGGACACCGCCCCCACCTGGTGGCCGGCTCGACCCACTCGCTGCAACCCCGAAGCGACCGACGGTGGCGACTCCACCTGGACCACCAGGTCGACCGCGCCCATGTCGATACCCAGCTCCAGGCTCGACGTGGCGACCACCGCGGGCAGCCGCCCTGCTTTGAGATCCTCCTCCACCAGTGCCCGCTGCTCCTTGGACACCGAGCCGTGGTGCGCTCGGGCCAGCACCGGGGGCGCCCCCTTGGCCGCGCCCGACTGTGCCATGACCTGTGCGGGGGAGTGCGCCTCGGGCAGCGGATCGCCCTCGGCGCGCTCCTGGCCGATCTCGTTGAGCCGGTTGCAGAGGCGCTCGGCCAGCCGCCGGGAGTTGGCGAAGACGATCGTGGAGCGGTGTGCCTGCACCAGGTCCGCGATCCGCTCCTCGACATGCGGCCAGATCGACGGTCGCTGCGCCGGGCCCGCGGCTGGCCCGCTGTGCTCGGCCGCGTCCATCACCGGCGAACCGCCCAGCTCGCCCAGATCCTCCACCGGCACGACCACCGACAGGTCGAACCGCTTCTGGGACGGCGGCTGCACGATCGCCACCCGCCGCTGCGGCGAAAGGAAGCGGGCGACTTCGTCCACCGGCCGGACCGTGGCCGACAGCCCGATCCGGCGGGCCGGCCGATCGAGCAGCCGGTCCAGCCGCTCCAGGGAAAGCGCCAGGTGGGCGCCGCGCTTGGTGCCGGCGACCGCGTGCACCTCGTCGAGGATCACCGTCTCGATCCCGATCAGAGATTCCCGCGCGGCGGAGGTGAGCATGAGGAAGAGGGACTCGGGCGTGGTGATGAGGATGTCCGGCGGGCGGGTGGCCAGCGAGCGCCGCTCCGCCGCGGGCGTGTCACCGGACCGGATACCGACCCGCACCTCTGGCTCCGGCAGCCCCAGCCGCATGGACTCCTGCCGAAGCCCCGCCAGCGGGCTGCGCAGATTGCGCTCGACGTCCACCGCGAGCGCCTTCATCGGCGACACGTACAGCACCCGGCAGCGGCGGCGGGCCTCCGCCGGTGGCGGGGTAGCGGCCAGCCGGTCCAGCGCGGCCAGGAAGGCGGCCAGCGTCTTGCCCGAACCGGTGGGCGCCACGACCAGCACGTCGGAGTCCGCCGCGATGGCAGACCACGCGCCGGCTTGGGCGGCGGTGGGCTCGCGGAATGCTCCCATGAACCACGCGCGGGTCGCGGGGGAGAAGGAGTCGAGGCTGCTGTGCGGATCGGACTGCGGACTGGACGGAGCGGACGGACTGGACATGACCCCATCCTGCCTCGCCGTACCGACACCGTGCCGATGACCACTCTTCCGGCTGTGGACAACTCCTGGCGCGGTCACGCCACAATCGCCCTATGACCGCGCGTGAGCAGGCACGATTCTGGGAGCACCCGGGCCTGCCCGGGGTCGATCTGCTGCGTGCCCGCTATATCCGGCACACCTTTTCCCGGCATGCCCACGACGGCTACGTGATCGCTGCGGTCACCGGCGGAGTGGAGGGTATCGGTCTGCCCGGTGGCGCCGAGCGGGCCGGAGCGGGAGGCGTCGTCCTGATCAACCCCGAGGTCCCGCACTCGGCGTACGCGGGCGCTGCCGGCGGCTGGAGCTATCGGGTCCTGTATCCGTCGACGGATGTCGTGTCGGCCGTCGCCGCCGAGACCCGCGGGCTGCGTGGCACCCCTTTCTTCACCGGCCCGGTCATAGCCGACCCGACCGTGGCCCGCCTGATCGCCGCCGTCCACGAAGCGGCCGAGCGGGACGACGCACTTGCTGCCGAGACGTTTCTGCGTCTGACTGTCGCCAGGCTGCTGGCCCGTCACAGTGCGGGCGTCACCCGCGGCGGCCGGCCGCGGGCCGCGGCACCCGGCGCCGCCGCCCACGCCCGCGAACTGCTCGCCGCCCGTCTGACCGACCCGCCCAGTCTCGACGAACTCGCCACCGCCACGAACACCAGCCCCTTTGCGCTGCTGCGCGCCTTCAAGACCGCCTACGGCCTGCCCCCGCACGCGTGGCTGACCGGCGAGCGCGTACGCGCCGCCCGCCGCCTCCTCGACACCGGCGTCCCTCCGGCCGACGCCGCAGCCACCGTCGGTTTCACCGACCAGCCCCACCTCAACCGGCATTTCAGCCGGATCGTAGGGGTCCCGCCCGGGGCGTACCAGCGCGAGCGGAAGGTCGTACGAGAGCGCTGATACGCGTTGGTCGGAAGGCCGGACTACTGCACTCGTCGGATGATCGGACTCGTCGGACGGCCGGCCCGTACCGCAGGGCGCGGGCCGCAAGAACGTACAAGACCCGCGGGCGGTGGTCTTTCTAGCCTGATCGAGTGAAAACAGCGCAGACGACGGGGCCGGACACCGTGCGGCAGCCGCCACGGCCCCGAGCAGCAGTCATCCGAGACGCCCTGGGAGTAGGGGTCGCCGTCGGACTGTCCGGATTCGCCTTCGGAGTGACCTCGGCGGGCGCGGGTCTGTCCGTCCTCCAAAGCTGCGCACTGTCGCTGCTCGTCTTCACCGGGGCCTCGCAGTTCGCCCTGGTGAGTGCGCTCGGCGCGGGCGGCAGCCCGTTCGCGGCGGCGGCCGGGGCGTTCTTCCTGGGTACCCGCAACGCCTTCTACGGCTTGCGGCTCTCGCAACTCCTGCGGCTGCCCGCGCCCGTACGGCCGCTGGCCGCCCAGTGGGTCATAGACGAGACCTCCGCGGTCGCCCTCGCGCAGCGCGAACGGACCGCAGCCCGGCTCGGTTTCACCGTCACGGGCGCGAGTCTCTACGTGCTGTGGAACCTCACCACGCTGTTGGGAGCCTTTGGCGCGTCGGCGCTCGGTGACCCGGACGCCTGGGGAGTGGACGCCGCCGGGCCGGCCGTCTTCCTGGCCCTGCTGGCACCCATGGTGAAAGGCCGCACCGAACGGGCGGTGGCCGCGCTCGCAGTCCTGCTCGCGCTGGTCTGCCTGCCCGTGCTGCCCGCCGGGGTGCCGGTGCTGGTCGCGGCTCTGGCGGCACCGCTGGTGCTGGCCGCAAGGAAGGGGACCGTGCGATGAGCGGGGAGACGGGCACATGGATCGCCATCGGCGTCACCGCCATGGGCTGCTACGGAGTGAAGCTGCTCGGCCTGTCCGTGCCCGCGGGTCTGCTGGAGCGCCCGCTCGTCAAGCGACTGGCCGCCCTGGTGCCCATCGCTCTGCTCGCCGCCCTGACCGCCCTGCAGACCTTCGGCACCGACACCTTGCGACTGGCGATCGACGCGCGGACCGCGGGGCTGGCGGCAGCAGCAGTCGCACTGTTCCTGCGCGCGCCCTTCCTCGTGGTGGTCGCCGCCGCGGTACTGGTCACCGCCGCAGTGCGGGCGATGTAGGCCGTACGAGGGGCAGTCGTCGGCCGAGGGATACTGGCATCCATGCGGCTGACGATGTTCTGGGAGCGGATGCGCGCGCAGTTCGGTGAGACCTACGCCGACTCCTTCGCGCGTGACCACGTGATGTCCGAACTGGGCGGCCGTACGGTCGTCCAGGCACTGGAGGACGGCTGGGACGTGAAGGACGTCTGGCGAGCGGTCTGCGTGGCCATGGACGTGCCCGCCGCGCGGCGTTGACCATCCGTCCGAAGTGCCGCGAATGCCCTGATATCAGGACTTGATCGGCGGTAGGGCCCAGACTTGCCCTGTGGCAGCACGTGACGAGTCTCCCGACCCGGCGCCCGACGCGCCCGGTGACGGATCGCGCCCGTCACGTGCGCGCATGCCGCGCTGGCTGCCCCGCGCGCTCACTCTCGCGCTGACCCTCGTCGCCTGCTACCAGTTCGCGCACTGGGTCTTCGACCGGCTGGTCGGCCTCCTCGTCAACATCCTGGTCTCGTTCTTCTGTGCTCTGGCCATCGAACCCGCGGTGGACTGGATGGCCAGACGCCGCATCCGTCGGGGCCTGGCCACCGGCATCGTGATGCTCGTGGTACTGGTCGCCGCCGCCGGCTTCCTGCTGGCCGTCGGATCTTTGCTGGTCGACCAGGTCAGCACTATCGTGCGCAACCTGCCGCAGTACGTCGACGACGTGGTGAAGTGGATCAACAGGACCTTCCACACGCACATCGACACCGGCGGCAAGCTGCATGACAAGGTGCTGCACTCCAACTGGGTGCGGGCCTACCTCACCAGTGGCGCCGCCAGTGTGTGGGGTATCTCGGCCACGGTCGCCGGCACGATCTTCCAGATCTTCACGGTGGCGCTGTTCACCTTCTACCTGGCCGCGGACGGGCCCCGGCTGCGCCGTACGCTGTGCTCCATGCTGCCGCCCGCGCACCAGGCGGAAGTCCTGCGGGCCTGGGATATCGCGGTCGCCAAGACCGGCGGCTACCTCTACTCCCGAGCCCTGATGGCCGTGGTCTCGGGGCTTGCCCACTACATCCTGCTCCAGGCGCTCGGTGTCCCCTACGCGCCCGCGCTCGGGGTCTGGGTGGGCCTGGTCTCGCAGTTCATCCCCACCGTCGGCACCTATCTGGCCGGTGCCCTGCCGATCCTCGTCGCGTTCACCAAGGACCCGTGGGACGCGCTGTGGGTGCTGTGCTTCGTCGTGGTCTACCAGCAGTTCGAGAACTACCTGCTCCAACCGCGGATCACCGCGCGTACGGTGGACATCCATCCGGCGGTCGCCTTCGGCTCGGTGATCGCGGGGACGGCGCTGCTCGGCGCGGTCGGCGCGCTCATCGCCATCCCGGCCACCGCCACGCTCCAGGGCTTCTTCACCGCCTACGTACGGCGCTATGAGGTCACCGACCCGCGGACGTGACCGACCCGGCGCGTCGGCGGGTCGCTTGACATGAAAATCGAACATCCATTCATATGGAGGAAGTCCGGCGGATTTCCCGCCGCGACGGCGCGAACTCCGGCCGGTGCCGGTCGCAGATGTCGGTCGGAGTTATCCACAGGTCCGGGGCGACGTGCGGGCGCGTTGTCAGTGCCAGGCGCTAGCGTCATGGACGTGAAGCGATCGAACCAGACATCCCGGGTGGAGCCCATGGCAGGAAACGACCGCGAGAAGGCACTCGACGCCGCGCTCGCGCAGATTGAACGGCAGTTCGGCAAGGGTGCCGTCATGCGGCTCGGCGACCGGCCGAACGAACCCATCGAGGTCATCCCCACCGGGTCGACCGCACTGGATGTGGCGCTCGGCGTCGGCGGGCTGCCCCGCGGCCGCGTCGTGGAGGTGTACGGCCCGGAGTCCTCCGGCAAGACCACCCTCACCCTGCACGCGGTGGCCAACGCCCAGCGGGCCGGCGGCACCGTGGCCTTCGTGGACGCCGAGCACGCTCTCGACCCCGAGTACGCCAAGGCTTTGGGCGTCGATATCGAGAACCTGCTGCTGTCCCAGCCGGACACTGGCGAGCAGGCGCTGGAGATCGTGGACATGCTGGTCCGCTCCGGCGCCATCGACCTCATCGTGATCGACTCCGTGGCAGCCCTCGTGCCGCGGGCCGAGATCGAGGGCGAGATGGGCGACTCCCATGTGGGCCTCCAGGCCCGCCTGATGAGCCAGGCGCTCCGGAAGATCACCAGCGCGCTCAACCAGTCGAAGACCACCGCCATCTTCATCAACCAGCTCCGCGAGAAGATCGGTGTGATGTTCGGCTCGCCGGAGACCACCACCGGTGGCCGCGCCCTGAAGTTCTACGCCTCCGTCCGGCTCGACATCCGCCGGATCGAGACTCTCAAGGACGGCACCGACGCGGTCGGCAACCGCACCCGCGTCAAGGTCGTCAAGAACAAGGTCGCGCCGCCCTTCAAGCAGGCCGAGTTCGACATCCTCTACGGCCAGGGCATCAGCCGTGAGGGCGGCCTGATCGACATGGGCGTGGAGCACGGCTTCGTCCGCAAGTCGGGTGCCTGGTACACCTACGAGGGCGACCAGCTCGGCCAGGGCAAGGAGAACGTCCGGAACTTCCTGCGGGACAACCCGGACCTCGCGGACGAGATCGAGAGGCGGATCAAGGAGAAGCTCGGCGTCGGCGTGCCGAAGCCCGAGGCCCCGAGCGCCCAGCCGGGCGCTGACGCAGCCGGACCGGCCGCGTCCGCCAAGGCCGAGCCCGCCAAGGCCGAGGTCCCTGCCCCGAAGAAGGCGACCAAGGCCACCGCCGCCAAGGTCTGACGCCATGGAGCGCAAGTCCCAGAAGCGCGGCGGTTCTTCCGAGTCGAGGGCCTCGCGAGAGCCGCCGCTCGATCCTGGTGAGCAGGCGCGGGCGCTGTGCCTGCGCCTGCTTACCGGGACGCCTCGCACCCGCCGGCAACTCGCCGACGCCATGCGCAAGCGCGAGATCCCCGATGACGTGGCCGAGGATGTCCTGGAGCGTTTCGAGGACGTCGGTCTCATCGACGACCAGGCGTTCGCCAACGCCTGGGTGGAGTCACGGCACCGCGGCCGCGGCCTGGCTCGGCGTGCCCTCGCCCGCGAACTTCGCCACCGCGGTGTGGACGCGGAGCTGGTGACCGAGGCCGTGGAACTGCTCGAGTCCGAGCAGGAAGAGGAGACCGCCCGCGAGCTGGTGCGGCGGCGCCTGCCGGGCACCCGCGGCCTGGACCGGGACCGGCGGATCAGACGCCTCGCGGGCATGCTCGCCCGCAAGGGATACCCGGAGGGCATGTCCCTGCGGGTGGTGCGCGACGCGCTCGCAGCCGAAGGCGCCGACAGCGAGGACGCGGAAGAGGAGCTGTGGGCAGGGCAGAGCGAATAGCGGTCACGGCCGCCGCCGCCCGCCGGGTCAGCCGGTGCGCCCGCTGACCTGGTGACCGGCCGCGCCGCCCCCCGGACGCCCGTCCGGATGGTCGGGCTCGCCCTCACCAGGGGAAGCGTCGTCGGCCATGTCGCTCCTGCTGCCCGCCGATGTCGGCGGACCACCCCGGGCCAGATCCGCGTAGGAGTACAACTCGGCGGGCCGGCAGCCCACCATCGCCGCCACCAGATGCCCGTCCGGCCGGACCAGCAGCACCGTGTGGGCGGTCGCCCCCGGATAGGTCTCGGCGACCAGCAGCTCCGCCGCGGTGGGCAGCGCTGCCACCGCGGACGCCAACCGCGGCATCAGACCGGCCGTCAGCCAGTGCCGTGACTCCCATACCCCGGTCCCGGGCGCGACCAGCACAACGACCAACCCGCGTCCGAGCCGGTCGCGCAGCCGGTCCACCGTGCCGTCCAGCGCGGTGACGGCCACGTCGGAGACCGCCTCGCCCGGCCGCGTGTCGCACTCGGCCACCAGCGACGACGCCCCGCCTGACCGGCCGGCGCTTCGAGGCGCGGGCACGGACAGCGGTGAGCGGCCGTACACGGTCGAGGCGGCCGCGCCTCCGCGCCCGAGATGGCTGTCGGTCAGCAGCTCGACCTGGCCACGGGCCGAGCCGGACAGCAGGGTGTGGCGGACCGTCTGCCAGGCGCCGTTCGCCCGCAGCAGCGGAAGCGCCTGGTCGGTGGCGCGCAGCCGGGCCCCGACCGCGCCCCGCCGCTCCGCCTCGTAACTGTCGAGCAGCAGATCGGAAGCGCCGTCGTGAACGGCGAGCGTCAATTTCCAGGCGAGGTTCTCGGCGTCGAGCAGCCCCTCCTCGACGCTCTGCGCCCCCAGCGCGCCCATCAGGTGTGCCGCGTCCCCCGCGAGGAAGACCCGCCCGGCCCGCCAGGCGCGGGCCAGCCGCTGATGGACGGGATAGTCGGCCGAGCCGACCAGTTCGTACGGCACCACCTTGCCGCACCAGGCGGTCAGGGCGGCCCTGAGACGTTCCACCAGCGCGTCGGAGGTGAGCTGACGGCCGTGCACCGGCAGCAGCCAGTCCATCCGCCACCGCCCGTCCGGCAGCGGGCGGGCGGTGATCTCCTGCCCGGCCGGGGCCCCCGGCGGATCACGGTGCAGCAGCGCCACACCGGGTTCGGGCAGTTCGGTCCGCACCGCGACCACCGCGTGCCGGTCCACCGCCGTACGGCCGGGGAAGCGTACGCCCAGCAGCTTGCGGACCGTCGAGCGCGGACCGTCGCACGCCACCAGGTAACTGCCGCGCCACCAGGTCTCCTCGGCGCCCTTGGTGTGCACGGTGACCCCGCGCGCGTCCTGTTCGACCGCGTCCACCCGGCAACCGGACACGATCCGCACCGACCCGCGGGCCGAAAGCGCCCCCCGCAACCCCTTCTCCAGCAGATGCTGCGCCACATGGACCGGCGCGTCCGCGGGATCGGCGCCGAAGTCCAGCCGCAGTACCTCCGTACGCCGGCGCAGAGTGCGCCAGCCCGTCCAGGTCGCGCCGTCGCCGCGCAGCCCGCTGTAGCCGAGGCGTTCCACGAACGCCGCGGTCGCGGGGGCGAGTACGCAGGTGCGCGCCTGCCGCAGCCCCTCGGCTCCGCCGAGCACCTCCGCTTCGTCCAGCAGGATCACGGGCACATCGCGGCGGGCCAGCGCGAGGGCGAGGGTCAGGCCCACAGGGCCGGCCCCCGCGACGATCACGGGGTCCACGCAGCGGCCCCCGGAAGAGTTGCGGTCACAAAGCGTATGCAACTCACTGCGCCTGCCCACGTCAAGCGACAGTCGCACGTCGGCGCGGTGCGGGACGGTTCATCGGGCGCATACCGCCCGCGCACGCGACGCACCCGGGGCGCACACTTTGGCACCGGTCAGCCGCCGAAGGCATCGCCTCCGTGTGCCGTCCCCGTCCCTGGTGAGTACCGGCTGGGTAACGGTCGGCTGCGCGGGCCGGTACCCCCTTGACGTGCGGGTCCCGATCGGCGTGGATTCGATCGACAGGTCCATGACCCACTCCGCGGGCGGAGCAGTGAAGTCCGTCCCAATGTGGCGGTTCTGGCGGATGAGGAGGAGGTGACGCATGCGACTGCTGCTGGTGGAGGACGATGACCGGGTCGCAGCCGCCCTCTCCGCGGTGCTCGGAAAGCATGGTTTCGATGTGCGCCACGCTCGTAGCGGCGAGGAGGCGATCCAGGCGCTGCTGCCCGACGGCGGGCCGGAGTACGACTGCGTGCTGCTCGACCTGGGGCTGCCGGACCAGGACGGCTTCGAGGTGTGCAGCCGCATCCGGCGCCGCAGCGCCACCCCGGTGATCATGGTCACCGCCCGCTCCGATGTCAGATCCCGCATCCATGGCCTCAACCTGGGCGCGGACGACTACGTCGTGAAGCCGTACGACACCGGTGAGCTGCTGGCGCGTATCCACGCGGTGGTGCGCCGCCCGCCGCTGCGGCCCGGTGCCGCCCAGAATGCGGGGCCGGCCACACCGCCGAACGGCAGCCCCGTGGTGACCGTGCCGGGCGTCGCCGACGACACCCCGATGATGCTCGGCCAGGTGATGATCGAACCGTCCACGAGGCGGGTCACCGTGGACGGCGATCCGGTGGCGCTGACCCGCAAGGAGTTCGACTTGCTTGCGCTGCTCGCCCAGCGGCCCGGGGTGGTCTTCCGCCGGGAGCAGATCATCAGCGAGGTGTGGCGCACCGCATGGGAGGGAACCGGCCGCACCCTGGAGGTGCATGTGGCCTCGCTGCGTTCCAAGTTGCGCACCCCGGCCATGATCGAGACGGTGCGCGGGGTCGGCTATCGGCTCGTCGTGCCGACCAGTTGACGGCAGGAGCCGAGGAACGCCGTGCGCTCACGACTGCTGCCGCTGCTCATCGTGCTGATGGCCGGCGTCCTGCTCGCGCTCGGGTTCCCGCTGGCCGCCAGCCAGGCGGCCGCCCAGCAGCAGCGCGTCGTGGTGGACCGTATCGACGACACCACCCGGTTTGCGGCGCTGGCGCAGTTCGTGACCGCGCGCGACGAGGAGACGGTCGTCGACCCGGAGGACGACGAGCGCCTGCACACCCTGGTGACCGAACTCGATCGCTACGAGCAGCTCTACGGCATCAGGGCCGGCGTCTTCTACCGGGACCGCACGTCGATGGCCGCGGCGCCGCACAACTGGCGGGTCCCCTCCAGCGGGGAGTTGTACGACGCGTACGACTCGGCGCTGCTGGGGCGGCGCGCCCACAACCCGCAGCAGGTGTGGCCGTGGCAGCACCGCTTGCTCGCCATCGCCTCACCGATCGTGCGGGACGGCGACGTGGTCGCGGTGGTCGTCACCGACTCGCCCACCGGGGCGTTGCGCTCGCGCATCCTGCACGGCTGGCTGCTGCTCGCGGCCGGAGAGCTTGCCGCGATGGCCATCGCGGTCCTGCTCGCGGTGCGGCTGACCGCCTGGGTGCTGCTGCCGGTCGCGACCCTGGACCGGGCCACGCACGACATCGCCACCGGCCGGATGAAGTCGCGGGTCGAGGCATCCGGGGGACCACCGGAACTTCGGCGCCTGGTCCGGTCGTTCAACGAGATGGCGGACAACGTCGAAGCCGTGCTCGACCAGCAGCGCGCCTTCGTCGCCGACGCCTCGCACCAGTTGCGCAATCCGCTGTCCGCCCTGCTGCTGCGGATCGAGCTGCTCGGTCTCGAACTACCCGATGGCCATACCGAGGCCGAATCCGTGAAGGAGGAGGGCCACCGACTTGCCCAGGTGCTCGACGACCTCCTCGGCCTCGCCGTCGCGGAGAGCTCCGGCAGCCACCTGGCCGTCACCGACATCGCGGAACTGGCCCGGACCCGCGCCGACGCCTGGCGGCCGAGCGGCGACCGGGACGGCGTCGCCGTGCACTTCAGCGAGCCCGCGCACGGGAAGGCCACCGGGTGGGCCGACGCGATCGCGCTGTCCAGCGCCCTGGACGCCGTGATCGACAACGCGATCAAGTTCACCCCAGCGGGCAGCGCCGTCGCGGTACGGGTGGCGGTCGACGGCGAGCAGGTCACCATCGAGGTGGCTGACAGCGGACCGGGGCTGACCGACGACGAACTCGACCGGATCGGCGACCGCTTCTGGCGCAGCGCACACCACCAGAACGTGCACGGTTCGGGGTTGGGCCTGTCCATCGCGCGGGCACTGCTCAGTCAGGGCGGCGGAAGCATCAGCTTCGGGCGCCGGGAACCGCATGGCCTCGAGGTGCGGCTCGCGGTGCCACGCACGGCGCCGGTGACGTCGGGACGACCCGCCGACTGAACGGGCGGCAGACGTGAGGAGCGAAGAGCGCGGGCGGTCCAAAGGTGCGCGAGGACTGAAGCGCCGCGCCGGCTAGAGTTTCACGGACCGGTAGTAGCGTTCCGCGCCCACATGCAGGGGCAGCGGATCGGTGAAGACGGCGGTCCGCAGGTCCACCAATTGCGCCGCGTGCACCACGTTGCCGATCGAGTCCCTGCTGTCGATCACCGCCTTGGTCAGCCGTTGCACCAGACCGGCGTTGGCGTGATCCGTCGTGACCAGCAGGTTCGCCACCGCTATGGTCGCGACGGTCTGGCCACCCTGGGTGCGCGGGTACGCGTCCGCCGGCATCATCGCCTGCCGGTAGTACTGCATCTGTGGCCCCATGGAATGCAGTTTGGCCACCAGGTCGCCGAGTTGGACCAGCCGGATCCGGTCGGTCGGGTACGCCATCGCGCCCACCGCGGCGGTCGGCAGCCCCCCGGACCAGAAGAAGGCGTCGAGCTTGCCGGCGAGCAGCATCGCGGGCGCCTGGTCGATTCCGACCGGCACCGCCGTGACGTCCTTCTCGATGTCGAGGCCCGCGGCCGTCAGTAGCCGCCTGGTGATCAGGTTGACCCCCGAGCCGGCCTGTCCGACGCCCACCCGCAGCCCGCGCAGGTCCCGCGCCGACCGCACGGAGGAGTCCCGCGGCACGACGAGCTGCATGTAGTCGTCGTAGAGCCGTGCGCACGCCCGCAGGTCCTGTTTGCCCGGACCGCTGTAAGACGCGACCGCGTCGGCCGCGGCGATCGTGAAGTCGGCGCGCCCGTCCGCGACCTGCTCGATGTTCTCCACGGAGCCCTCGGTGCGCAGCAGGTCGACCTTCACACCGGGGAGCGCGGTTCGCAGGTCTCTTTTGAGCAGCACGCCGTACTTCTCGTAGACCCCGCTCTGCACCCCGGTCGCCAGAGAGATCGGCCCCTTGGGATACGACGGACCGTCCGACGGCAGCAGCCACCACAGCAGCAGTGCCAGGGCCGAGGCGGCGGCCAGCACGACCTGGAGGGCACGTCGGGTGCCGAGCCGGCTGCCGAGACGGGTGAGGTCCATGCCCCGCGATCCTGCCAGCCGCACCGCCGGGAAGGAAGGCGCGGCCGGGACCGGGCGGCCGCGGCTGCTTACGCGGTGCGCCGTAGCTTCGGCCCGGCGGCAAACCGGGTTCGGGTATGTCGTGGGCACCGCCTACCCTGGGGGCATGACCGCGCAGGACACCGCTCTCCAGCGAAGCTACGAGATCCGCACCTATGGGTGCCAGATGAACGTCCACGACTCCGAGCGTCTGGCCGGCCTCCTGGAGGACGCGGGCTATGTGCGGGCGCCCGCGGGCGCCGACGGCGCGGACGTCGTGGTCTTCAACACCTGTGCGGTGCGGGAGAACGCCGACAACCGGCTGTACGGCAACCTCGGCCAGCTCGTGCCGAAGAAGGCCGCGCGCCCGGGCATGCAGATCGCGGTCGGCGGCTGCCTGGCGCAGAAGGACCGGGACACCATCGTCAAGCGCGCCCCCTGGGTGGACGTCGTCTTCGGCACGCACAACATCGGGCAGCTCCCTGTGCTGCTGGAGCGCGCCCGGATCGCGGACGAGGCGCAGGTCGAGATCGTCGAGTCGCTGGAGAGGTTCCCTTCCACGCTCCCCTCGCGCCGTGAATCGGCGTACGCCGCCTGGGTCGCGATCTCCGTCGGCTGCAACAACACCTGCACGTTCTGCATCGTGCCCGCGCTGCGCGGCAAGGAGAAGGATCGGCGGCCCGGCGACGTGCTCGCCGAGGTCGAGGCCCTGGTCGCCGAGGGCGTCGTCGAGGTCACCTTGCTCGGGCAGAACGTCAACGCGTACGGCTCCGACATCGGTGACCGTGAGGCGTTCGGCAAGCTGCTGCGGGCCACCGGCGCCGTCGACGGCCTGGAGCGGGTCCGCTTCACCTCCCCGCACCCGCGTGACTTCACCGACGACGTGATCGCCGCAATGGCAGAGACGCCGAATGTGATGCACCAGCTCCACATGCCGCTCCAGTCGGGCTCCGACCGGGTGCTCAAGGCGATGCGCAGGTCGTACCGGCAGGACCGCTACCTCGGCATCATCGAGAAGGTGCGCGCCGCGATGCCGGATGCGGCCATCACCACCGACATCATCGTGGGCTTCCCGGGCGAGACCGAGGAGGACTTCGAGCAGACCCTGGAGGCCGTGCGTCAGGCGCGGTTCGCGCAGGCGTTCACCTTCCAGTACAGCAAGCGGCCCGGCACCCCGGCGGCCGAGATGGACGGCCAGATCCCCAAGGCGGTCGTGCAGCAGCGCTACGAGCGGCTGGTCGCGCTCCAGGAGGAGATCTCCTGGGAGGAGAACAAGAAGCAGGTCGGCCGCACCTTGGAGGTGCTGGTCGCCGAGGGCGAGGGCCGCAAGGACGACGCCACGCACCGGCTTTCCGGCCGCGCCCCCGACAACCGGCTGGTGCACTTCGCGCGGCCGGAGCAGGAGATCAGGCCGGGCGACATGGCGACCGTCGAGATCACTTACGGCGCCCCGCACCACCTGCTCGCCGAGCGGCCCCCGCTGTCGGTCCGCCGGACCCGCGCCGGTGACGCCTGGGAGCGGCGCCAAGGCGCTGCAGCCGCCAAGCCCGCAGGGGTGATGCTGGGTCTGCCGACGATCGGGGCCCCGGCTCCGGCACCCGAGGCGGTGCCGACGGGCGGCTGCGCGCTCGGCTGACGGGGCGCGGGCGCAGCGCTGGGGCCATCTGCGGTCGGGGCGGACAGAGGCGGCGAGAGGGCCGCTGGAGGCCGCAGAGGGCCATTGCGGGTCGCCGGGCGGGGACGCTCGATGGCCCTCACGCGGTTGTGGTCGGTCGATGCCGGCAGGGCCCGGCCGGGTGAGGTCCCGGCCGGTAGGGTTCGGATCATGCTGGTCGCTGCTGCCGTCTGCCCCTGCCCCCCGCTGCTCATACCCGAGGTCGCGGCTGATGCCGCACCCGAGTTGGACACCCTGCGGGCGGCCTGCGCGGACGTTGTGGGGGTGCTCGCCGCGGCGAGGCCCGAACGGCTGGTGGTCGTCGGTCCGGCTCGGCGCCCGGGGCGCGGGGTGTTCCCGCCAGGGGCAGCCGGCTCCTTCCGCCGCTACGGCGTTTCGGTGGACGTGACGCTGGGAGAGCCGCGGGATATCGAGCCGGTCGGGGCGCGGAGCGTGGAGCCGTCTTCCGACGGCGCGGACACGGCGCCGCCGACCTCCCCCGTTCCGTTGCCGTCTTCGCTCGCCGTTGCCGCATGGCTGCTGCGCGGCTGGCAGGCGTCGCCCGTGGAGGGGCTCGGGGTGGGGGAGGAACTGGAGCAGGAGCGATGCGCGGTGGCAGGGCGGGCCGTCGCCGATTCGGCGCCGCGGGTCGCGCTACTGGTCATGGGCGACGGCAGTGCGTGCCGTACGGTCAAGGCGCCCGGGTATCTGGACGAGCGGGCGGAGCCCTTCGACGCCGCGGTGGCCGCGGCGCTCGGTGCGGCCGATGCCGCCGTGCTGGAGGGGCTCGACGCGGAACTGGCCCACGCGGTCCAGGCGGCGGGGCGGGCGCCCTGGCAGGTGCTGGCGGGTGCGGCACACGGGGCCGGACTGGCGGGCGAGCTGCTGTACGACGCCGCCCCGTACGGGGTCGGCTACTTCGTCGCGACCTGGACGTAGCGCGGACGCCAAGCGGTGCTCGGACACGGACACGCGTCGGGCCGGTGCGGGGGCGGAACATGGACTGACCGCGGATGGTGGGGTCCGCGGCCGTCCGGTATCAGGGCGCGCCCACACGTCGGCGCGCGCCGGTCGTGGCCTGGGGCAGTGGTCCCTGGGCCAGGACCTGGTGGGTCGGCGCTCAGGTGGCGTCGTTGCCCTTCTCGCCGTAACCCTTCACGGCGTTCTTCGCTTTGTCCACGCCCGAGTTGATCTGGCTGCTGTACTTGCCGCCGGTCTTCGAGTCGACGGTCTTGGCCGCCTTGTCGAGGCCCTGCTGGATCTTGTCGCCGTGCTGCTTGGCGAGGTCCGCGGCCTTGTCCTTCGACACGCCGAGCTTGTCCTTGAACGAGTCCATGAAGCTCATCTGGCACCTTCCCTGGGATTCCCCTCGAAGTGACGGCCAGGGGGACGGCCGGGATGTGCCGACACCCGCCATGACCAAGCCCCGAAGCACACCAGAGAGCACATGGCGCCCTTCACTCCTCGACCATACCGGTGCGGCCGGCTTTTCGCGTCGCCAGCCGCCACGCCCTGTGCACAACCGGCCGGCCGGCGCCTGCGATCATCACTCGATCGGTACGGCACAGCGGAGTTTGGGAGACTTGCAGGGTGAACAAGCGCGTGATCGCCGTCGTCGGACCCACCGCGGCCGGCAAGTCCGATCTGGGCGTCGCCCTGGCGCGGGAGTTGGGCGGCGAGGTGATCAACGCCGACTCGATGCAGCTCTACCGGGGCATGGACATCGGCACCGCCAAGCTCACCGAAGAGGAGCGACACGGTGTGCCGCACCACCTGCTCGACATCTGGGACGTCACCGAGGCCGCCAACGTCGCGGACTACCAGCACCTCGCCCGTGAGGAGATCGACCGGCTGCACGCCGCGGGCAAGGTGCCGATCCTGGTCGGCGGTTCCGGGCTCTACGTCCGCGCGGCCATCGACGACCTCCGCTTCCCGGGTACCGACCCCGCCGTCCGCGCCCGCCTGGAGGCCGAACTCGACATGCGGGGGCCGGGCGCCCTGCACGCCCGGCTGGCCGCCGTGGACGCCGAGGCCGCCCGCGCGATCCTGCCGAGCAACGGCCGCCGGATCGTGCGCGCGCTGGAGGTGGTCGAGATCACCGGGCAGCCCTTCACCGCGAACCTGCCCGGCCACGAGTCCTTCTACGACACCCTGCAGATCGGAGTCACCGTCCCACGGCCCGAACTCGACGAGCGGATCACGCTGCGCGTGGACCGGATGTGGAAGGCCGGACTCGTCGCAGAGGTGCGCGCCTTGGAGGCGGCCGGGCTGCGCGAGGGCCGTACGGCGTCGCGCGCTTTGGGCTACCAGCAGGTGCTCGCCTGGTTCGCCGGCGACTGCACCGAGGAGCGGGCGCACGCGGAGACCGTACGCGCCACCAAACGCTTCGCGCGGCGTCAGGACTCGTGGTTCCGGCGCGACCCGCGTGTGCACTGGCTCACCACCCAGGGAACGGAACTCGCCCGGCAGGCACTGGCGTTGGCGCGGGAAGCTCCAAGAAGCGGTCACAGCCTGATCACGTGATTGCATCGGGACGCCTCGGTGCCCCGGAGCGACCTCCTGCCCGTGTCATCATCGTGCTTCCAGCTACTGTGTCGACGTACGGGAGGGCGCGTGGCGATGGCAGCCGGCCCGCGCGACACCCCACAGGGGCGCGACACATCCACGGACTCCGACCGCTCCGCGAGAAGCCGGAACCGGAATCACCACCATGGTCAGATTCCGGACTCCCGTCCACCGCGGGACCCCCTGGACGCTCCGCTCGATCCGGACGCGCTGATCGGCTCCGACACCCCCGCTGAACCCGGTACACCTGCCGATCCGGACGACCCTGGCGATCCTCTTGCGCCGGTCGCGTCGTTCGACCGGTACGACAACCTGGAACGGCTCGACCGGCTGGAACCGCTCGGGGTGCTGGACGACCTCGATCCGCTCGAGGCCGGGGAGCTCATGCCCACCATGGAGGACGGCGAGTCCTTCCGCGAACTGCGGCCACAGCGCAAGCTGCGGATCTGGCAGATCGCGCCGATCATCGCCCTGGCCGTCGGCGGCTCGCTGATGTTCGCCTTCCCGCTCGCCTTCGAGTCGGGGGACACCGGCCCGGTAGTGGCGATGCTCGGCCTGCTGTTGTGCTGCTGCGCGGCCGGCTGGGGCCTGGCCGCCGCCCGCCGGGTCGGCCAGACCTGGCCGGGACTGCCCGCGCGGGGCTCGGACGACCGCGCCGACTGGCGCTACGTCGCCGGCTATGCCGCGCTGGTCGTGCTGCTGGCGCTGCTCGCCGTCTGGCGCGTCGCCCGGCTGCGCTGACCGCCTGCTCCCCCAGGTCAGAGCCGTGCAGGCGGCATAGCCGGCACCGACGGCCGACCGCGTACGATCGGACCTGTGACTGACGCACGCTCTGCCGACGCCCCCATCGCCTTCCTCAAGGGGCACGGCACCGAGAACGACTTCGTGATCGTCCCCGACCCGGACGGCCGGCTCGACCTGTCAGCAGGCGATGTGGCGCGGCTGTGCGACCGGCGGGCGGGCCTCGGCGCCGACGGTCTGCTCAGGGTCGTGCGCTCCGCCGCCCACCCGGAGGCGGCCGCGCTGGCCGCCGAGGCCGAGTGGTTCATGGACTACCGCAACAGCGACGGCAGCGTCGCCGAGATGTGCGGCAACGGCGTACGCGTCTTCGCCCGCTATCTCCAGCGGACCGGATTCGCCGGCGCGGGGGACCTCGATGTCGCCACCCGCGCCGGAGTGCGGCACGTCCACATCGGCAAGGACGGCGCGGACGGCACACCGGGCGACGTCACTGTGACGATGGGGCCCGCCGAACTGCCCGGCGGTGCTGTCAACGTCGGTGTCGACGGCCGTACCTGGCCCGCCGTGCACATCGGCATGGGGAATCCGCACGCGGTGGCCTTCGTCGACGACCTGGACGACGCCGGCGACCTGCTGCGCGCACCCGCCGTCAGCCCCGCCGCGGCCTATCCGAACGGGACCAACGTCGAGTTCGTGGTCGACCGCGGCCCCGCCCACGTCGCCATGCGGGTGCACGAGCGTGGCTCGGGCGAGACCCGCTCCTGCGGCACCGGCGCGTGCGCGGTGATGGTCGCCGCCGCCCGCAGGGACGGACTCGACCCCGCCGCCACCGGTCAGCCGGTCACCTACACCGTCGATGTGCCAGGCGGCCGCCTGGTGATCACCGAGCGCGCCGACGGCGAGATCGAGATGACCGGTCCGGCCGTCATCCTCGCCGAGGGCACCATCGACCCCACCTGGCTCGCCGCCCCCGGGCGCTGATCCGGTGGCGGCCCCGCGCGCCGCCCTCGACCCCGCCGCCGTTCGGTCGCACCATCCGAACCGGACGTATCAGGTCACCACACCCGTACGCCTTCCCTCGAACGGGTGATGGGGATCACTCTCGGCGAGAGCGTGGCAGCCGCACGTGGTGGGCTCGATAGCATCAATCACCGGCGCGGCCCCACGGGGCGTGGTGAGTTCCCGCAGCCGGTCCACGCTGCCGGGAGGCCCCGATGAGCGCAGACAACGCGGTGAACGCGGAGAGCGCGGAGAACGCCGCCGATGTCGTCCGGCGCGGGCTGCGCCGGATCGATCTGCGCCGGATCGACCTCCGACGTCTGGGCCGGGTGGCGCTCCTCGGGAGCAACGGCCACAGCAGGGGCCGCCTGCCCGGCGCCATCGAGCATCTGATCAAGGTCCATCGCATCCGCCATCCCGAGGCCGGCCGCGAAGAGGTCGAGACCCTGCGCCGCGCCTATGTACTCGCCGAGTCCTCGCACCGCGGGCAGACCCGCAAGAGCGGCGAGCCGTACATCACCCACCCGCTGGCTGTCACCCTCATCCTCGCCGAACTCGGCGCGGAGACCACCACGTTGACCGCCTCCCTGCTCCACGACACGGTCGAGGACACCGAGGTGACGCTCGATCAGGTCCGGCGCGGCTTCGGCGAGGAGGTCAGCTATCTCGTCGACGGCGTCACCAAACTGGAGAAGGTCGACTACGGCGCCGCCGCAGAACCCGAGACCTTCCGCAAGATGCTCGTCGCGACCGGCAACGACGTGCGGGTGATGTCGATCAAACTCGCCGACCGTCTGCACAACATGCGCACCCTCGGGGTGATGCGGCCCGAGAAGCAGGCCCGGATCGCCAAGGTCACCCGCGACGTGCTCATCCCGCTCGCCGAACGGCTCGGCGTGCAGGCGCTCAAGAGCGAACTGGAGGATCTGGTCTTCGCCATTCTCCATCCCGAGGAGCACGCGGGCACCCGCGCCATGATCGAGGCCGCCGCGGCGCGGCCCGAACCCCTTGCGGTCGTCGCCGACGACCTGCGCGGCGTGCTGCGCGACGCGGGCATCACCGCCGAGGTCGGTATCCGCCCCCGTCACACCGTGTCCGTGCACCGCCTCATGTTCAAGCGTGGCGTGACCGAACTGGGCGGCTGCGACTTCGGCCGCCTGCTCGTCCTCGTCGACGAGGACGCCGACTGCTACGCCGTGCTCGGCGAACTCCATACCTGTTTCACCCCCGTCATCGCCGAGTTCAAGGACTTCATCGCCGCTCCCAAGTTCAACCTCTACCAATCGCTGCACACCGCCGTCGCCGACCGGCACGGCCGGATCGCCGAGGTGCTGGTGCGCACCAAGCGGATGCACCGCGTCGCCGAGGCCGGTGTGATCGCCCTCGGCAACCCTTACGCAGCCGAGGCGGCGCAGGGTCCGGAGATGGCGGGCACCGCCGCCTCGGACGGCTGGGCCGACCCGGACCCCACCCAGCCGGGCTGGCTCGCCCGGCTGCTGGAGTGGCAGCGCGCCGCCCCCGACCCGGACACCTTCTGGACGGCGCTGCGCGACGACCTCGCCCAGGACCGCGAGATCACCGTCTTCACCAGCCAGGACGGCGACGCGTCCGGCACCTTCCGGCTGCCGGCGGGCGCGAGCTGCGTGGACGCCGCGTACGCCGTCCACGGCGAGGCCGGCCACGCCTGCGTCGGCGCCCGGGTCAACGGTCGGCTGGCCCCGCTCGGCACCCGCCTGCGCGACGGCGACGCGCTCCAGCTCCTGATGGACGACACCGCCGCATCGGCGCCCGAGCCCGAGGGCCCAGACCCCGAATGGCTGGAGCACGCCACCACTCCGGCCGCCCGGATCGCCATCACCGGCTGGCTGGCCCTGCACCCCACCGCGTCCAGCGGGGACCGGCCTTCCACCGCGCCCGCCGCCCGCCCGCAGCCCGCGGTGGACAGCGCGCCGGACACCGACCCGGTGGCCGTCACCGACCTGCCCGGCGCGGCGGTGCGGCTGGCGCGTTGCTGTACGCCGGGACCGCCCGACCGCGTGACCGGAGTCGTGATCCGCGGCGGCACCGTCGCGGTGCACCGGGCCGGCTGTCCGGCCGGCTCCCGCATGGCCGCGGCCGGGCGGACCGCCGTGCCCGTCCGATGGCGCGACGGGACCTCCGCCGGGAACTTCCGTGCCACGGTCCTCGCCGAAGCGCTCAGCCGGCCGAGACTGCTCGCCGATCTCACCGAGGTGATCGCCGCCCAGGGGATCGGCATCGTCTCTGCTGCTGTGGAGCCGCCGCAGGAGCACCGCGTCCGGCACACCTACACCGTGGAACTGCCCGCGCCCGAAGCTCTCGCGGGGCTGATGCGGGCGATGAAGTCGGTGCCGGGCGTGTATGACGTCTACCGCGCCCAGCCTGCTGTCGCTGCTGTCCGTAATTGATCACACCGAGTAAACGCGTGGTGTCTTTCCGCTGTTCCCGACTTGCGTCACTCTTGCGGGTGATCCTGTACGGATTTCGCTCGGAATGCATGCTTCTCGCGGAACCGGCCGCCGGTCGGACCGAAAGTCGCGTGACCCTTCCGCCCGGGCGTGCGACCATCGACTGTAACGGCGCCACCACGGCTGCCGGCCTCTGACCGTACGACCGAAGGACCCGATGACCTCCAACGCTTCCTCCTCTTCTTCGAACAACCGCCAGCGCCTCCCGGAGAGCCTTCGGGCCGACGCCCTGATGGAAGAGGACGCGGCCTGGAGCCACGAGATCGACGGGGATCGGGACGGCGACCAGTTCGACCGCTCCGACCGCGCGTCTCTGCGCCGGGTCGTCGGACTCTCCACCGAGCTGGAGGACGTCACCGAGGTCGAGTACCGGCAGCTCCGCCTGGAGCGCGTGGTGCTCGTCGGGGTGTGGACCTCCGGCACCGTCGACGACGCGGACAACTCGCTCGCCGAACTCGCGGCTCTCGCCGAGACCGCCGGCGCCATCGTGCTCGACGGCGTGGTCCAGCGCCGCGACAAGCCGGACCCGGCCACGTACATCGGCTCGGGCAAGGCGCAGGAGCTGCGGGACATCGTCGTCGAGACCGGCGCCGACACCGTGGTCTGCGACGGTGAGCTGAGCCCCGGCCAGCTCATCCACCTCGAGGACGTCGTCAAGGTCAAGGTGGTCGACCGCACCGCGCTGATCCTGGACATCTTCGCCCAGCACGCCAAGTCCCGTGAGGGCAAGGCGCAGGTCTCGCTTGCGCAGATGCAGTACATGCTGCCGAGGCTGCGCGGCTGGGGCCAGTCGCTGTCCAGGCAGATGGGTGGCGGTGGCTCCGGTTCCTCGGGCGGCGGCATGGCCACCCGTGGGCCCGGTGAGACCAAGATCGAGACCGACCGGCGGCGCATCCGCGAGAAGATGGCCAAGATGCGCCGGGAGATCGCGGAGATGAAGACCAGCCGCGACCTCAAGCGCCAGGAGCGCCGGCGCCACAAGGTGCCGTCCGTGGCCATCGCCGGCTACACCAACGCGGGCAAGTCCTCGCTGCTCAACCGGCTCACCGGCGCCGGAGTCCTGGTGGAGAACGCCCTGTTCGCCACCCTGGACCCGACCGTCCGGCGCGCCGAGACGCCCAGCGGGCGGCTCTACACGCTCGCCGACACGGTCGGGTTCGTCCGGCACCTGCCGCACCACCTGGTCGAGGCGTTCCGCTCCACGATGGAGGAGGTCGGCGACGCCGACCTGATCGTGCACGTGGTGGACGGCTCGCATCCCGTGCCCGAGGAGCAACTGGCGGCGGTCCGTGAGGTGTTCCGCGATGTCGGCGCACTCCAGGTGCCGGAGATCGTGGTGGTCAACAAGGCCGACGCGGCCGACCCGCTGGTCCTCCAGCGACTGCTGCGGGCCGAGAAGCATGCCATCGCGGTGTCCGCGCGCAGCGGCCAGGGCATCGACGAGCTTCTTGACCTGATCGACGACGCGCTGCCGCGCCCGCAGGTGGAGGTCGAGGCCCTGGTGCCTTACACCCACGGCGGGCTGGTCTCCCGGGTGCACGCGAGCGGCGAGGTGCTCTCCGAGGAGCACACCGGCGAGGGCACCTTGCTGCGGGTGCGGGTGCACGAGGACCTGGCTGCCGAGCTGGCGCCGTTCACCCTCGCCGCACAGCACTGACCGGACACCACTCGGTTTTCCCGGGGCCACCGGACCGTGGTTCCGCCGCGTGGGCGCACAACAAGCGGTGGGGCC
>NZ_JACEGK010000029.1:0-26135 GCF_056859195.1 Streptomyces sp. NH27 | reverse complement strand
GGGGGCGCCCGGGGGGGCGGTCCGCAGACCGGGGTCAAGGATGATCAGGCGGCCGCGAGGGTGCAGCCCTTCTGGTGCGCGGGAGAGGTACTGAACAGAGCGGACTCATTGGCGCAGCGCAGACCGCCGAGAAGCCAGTCGCCGAAGTCGGCCAGGGCGTTGACCCGAGCCGTGGGGACCCGCGACGAGCACGCCGGACACGGTGCGACCAGGCTGAACGTCAGAGTCCGGGCGTCGTCGTAAGTGCCGAGGAAGATGTGGCTGCGCCGCCCGAACGACAGTTGGATGCGGGTCGCGCGGAAGGCAACGGCCCCGTCGAAGAGCGGGTGGACCGCGTCCTCGTACACGCCCAGGCGGATGCCGGGGGACAGACGGAGCCTGTGCCGAAGCACCTCCGCGACGCCGTCGCGTTCGGACGTGGCCGTCAGAATGGACGGCTCCGGGGTGGAGACCGGATCGGGCAGGCCGACGGCTCGCCTTCCGGCAGCCAGCCGCGCACGATCCTCTATCGCATCGAGCGGTGAAGCAGTGGTTTCGATCACATCGGCTCCTTGACGACGGTGGAGGGTGAGGCCCGGGCGCCCGGGGGGGAGCCGACCCGGGCCTCACGGTCCCGCGCGCCGGAGCGGCGGGACGAGCCGCGCGAGGCGGCTCCTACGGGATGGTCTTCGTAGGCGGCTTAGCCGCCAACAAGAACAACAATAGCAATGTAAATAGAGTTACGCAATCTGATGAGTTTGGGCCGAGCTACCGGTGCCGCCCCTTGGCGTCTGCGTCACCGGTCGCCGGAGGAGCAAGCCCGGCCAGTGCCCCTACCCGGTCCAGCACCGCTTGTGCACGGGCGAAGGCGGCTTGCTTGTGCCCGTACGACGGCACGAGCAGGTGCATCACCTCATGAGCGAGGGCTTGGTCGCACTGGAGCCGGGTCGTCGCCAGAGCGAGGTTCACGACCAGGAGCGGTGTCTCCACCCTGCTGCCCCAGTAGGCGTGGGCCACGTCGTTGCTGTGGAAGGCCAGTCCGGTGCGCCGACTGAAGTCGTCGGCGTGCAGCGTCAGATCGAACGGGCACCCGGCGGCCTGCCGGAACAGGGCAGCACGGATGTGCAACCACCCGGCATCGGCGGCCCGGAGCTGTTCGCAGGGCGGCAGCGGGCTCCGCAAGGCCTCGTGGCGGGCGGTGGTAACCGGGTGCCCTCGGCGGTACGTCACCGTCCATTCCCCCCTTCGTCCTCCGTCAGCCGCCGTGCCAGGTCCAGGAGGTCGTCGACGGACACCTCCAGGTGCTCGGCGAACCGCGCCAAGAGCGCGCCCTCGAGGACCAGGCGGGTCGGCCGGTCGGCCGAGCGCCGGGCCACGGCCTCGGCGTGCGCGCTCTCGACCGTGGCCCGGTCGACGCCGAAGCGGCCGGCCAGCCCCAGCGCGACGGAGTCCTGCATCGTTTTGACCCGGCCCTGTTCGATCATCCCGTAGGAGCTGCGCGTGATGCCGCTCGCGGCCGCGGCATCCTCCTGGCTCGCGCCGGCCTGTTCACGCAGATCCCGCAGCGTGGTCGAGGCGGCGGTGCGCAATTCCTCGGGCCGGCAGCCCAGGGCGGCAGCAAGACGCTCCACGGTGGCCAGCTCGGGGAGGCGCTCGCCCCTCATGTACTGGCCCACGGCCGTCACCTTGGCGCCGGCTCGCTCGGCGAGGTCGCTCGGTGTCCAGCCCCTGGCGGACAGGGCCGCCTCCAGGAGTCGGCCGTCGAAGCCGGTGGTGCCGCGTCGCTGCTCCGGTCGCATGCTGCCACCTCCCTCGTCGTATCGGCGCCGGCGTTCCCGGCTGACCGCGGCAGGCCGGACGCCGGCCGCGGTGCCATCATGCCAAGACGAGGCCGGCGCTAGGCGAACAGTGGGGCTCACGAGAACCGCCCGTGCCAGGAGTCGGCGTCCAGGTGTTCAAGAGCAGCCTCCTCGTCGGTGGTGAGACGGTCGGCGAACTGGTCCCAGTGCTCGACCGCTGCCAGCTCCTCGCCCTCGGCCGGCTGGATCCTGGCGACCTGCCCGGACACCAGGTGCAGAATGACATCGCCGCTCTCGTCCACGGTTGCGGTCTCCCACTGAAGTGCGCGGCGTCGGGCCACGTTGAGGTTGAACACCCAGCCGAGATCCGGCGCCTGCGAGCCGCCGACCAGCGGTCGTATCCAGATCATGGTCTCGTTCTCGGCGTCGGTGCGGTAGTGGCGGGCCAGGCCCTGGCGGAACACCTCGGTGCCGTCGGGGTCCGTGACGACGAGCTGTGCGCCGGCGTCGACGGGGTCTCCGCTCGCGGCGTGCTCGCCGGCGAGCAGCAGGGCGAGGCGGTCCAGCCATTGGGGTCCGGGCATGATCGGTGCTCCTTGCAGGTCGGCTACCGGATGGTGCAGGTCAGTAGGCACTCTTCACCACGTCCTTGACGGGCTTGCCCCCAAGATGGGTGATGCCGCGGGCGTGGAAGTGCTCCAGGAGGCTGCTGCGTTCGCCCTGGCTGGTGCACATGATGCGGCTGGGCGCTTCGGCGCCGAGCAGGTCGATTCCGTTGCGGAACATGAGCTCGTTGTTGGACGCGGTGTGGGTGGCGATCTTCAGCGGGTCCCGGGTCAGTCCGCTGATCTTCTTCTTGTCCGGGCTGACGCCGTAGTGGTCGCCGTCGTAGGCGTAGTAGTCCGATCTGCTCATCAGTACGGAGGGGTCGTCCCAGACCAGCTGTCCTCCGTAGCCCGCCGAGGGAGTGCTGGCGACGCGGACGAAGACGCTGTTGGCCCCCCCGGTGTACTTGTCGTCATGCTCCGACATGCCGACTCCGGAGCCGATACCCATGACTGCACGTTTCTCCGTGCTGGCCAGGACCCCGGTGCTGAACAGGTCGAGCATGTTGCCGCTGCCGATGCTGTGCGTCAGGGACTTCCCGGAGAACGCATGCTTGATCTGGGCGGCTTTGCCGGTGACATCGAACCGGGACCAGGTCAACCACCCCCCGGACGTGCTCGGCGTCGGCTGGTAGCCGACGCTCGCTGCCAGTGCGTCGCCGTTCTCGAAGCCCTTCGCCTTGGCGACGGCCTCGCGCAGCACGGCCACCTTCTTCGGCAGGGCCGTCTGTGCGGCTTCGAGCTGTATGCGCTTGACCTGGTAGTGCAGCTCGTCTTCGTTCAGGCCGATCAGCGACTCGGCGCGCTGGTGCACGAGTTCCTGCACCTGGAGGTCCTCCATGCCTTTGGCGGTGTTGAGAGCCTCCTTCATCCCGGCGGCGTTCTTCAGGCCCTGGGCGGTGATGTTGTTGGTCAGGTAGGTCCACTCGCCCTCAGCGCCGGTCATCGGCCGGTTGACCAGGTGCAGTTGCTCCAAGCGCTCGACGAGCTCCTTTCCGTGCCCGGCGCCGACGGGCGCGTGCACCTCGAGCTGCCCGCGCATCGAGAACTCAGTGGAGTGCGGGTCGTTCACGGCGTACGGCCGGTAGACCGCGCTCCAGCCCTCACCGAGGTCGATCGCGTACTCCTGGCCGTTCGCGCTGCTGCGCTGCTTCCCGTCCCAGGACGTCTCGCCGGTCTGCGGGTCGAGCTCGGCGTTGATGCGGCTGGCGGCGCGCAGTTGCGCCCCGAGGGTGCCCGGCTCGGGCTCGCCGACGGGAGCGGGGATCTGCTTGGTCACCGTCTTGGTGACCTCATGGCTGTAGGGGGCGAAGTGCGGCATGGGGGAGTCGCCGTCGTTGATCTTCTCCCCGACCAGGTTGACCTGGCCGAGGTAGTACTGCGCCATGGCCTTCTCGTCATCCGACAGGTCCGGCGAGTTGAGGACGGTCTGTACGGCTTCAAGCGCTTTCTGGTGCTTTTGGATAGATGCCTCGGACATCGCCAGTCCGCCCTTGAGCTTGTGCTGCACCGACGTGGTGGCCGCGGTGACGAGCTCTCCCAACTGCTGCTTCTTGTCCAGGGCGAGCCGTTCGTTAACCTTCTCCTCGATCTCGACGTCGACCATCTTGGTCCCACCTACGGTCAGTGCGTCCAGCAGCTTGCCCTCGGCTTCCTCGGTGACGTGGGCAAGGAGGACCTCCCGAGGCCCGTCCGCTGACTGGTAGGCGACCAAGGTGGCCTGGGAGTCCAGGAAGTCCTCGCCGCCGACCAGCACCGGCACGCCGGTGGCCACGCCGACCGGCGGCTCGTCAGGTACCGGCGTCAGCGGCGGGTCCTCGTCCTCGGGCTCTTCCTCTACGACTTCCTCGACCAGGGGTAGGGCGGCCTCCGGAACGTCGGCCTCGGCGGCCGCCGTCTCGGGTTCCTCCGCGGCGGGGGGATCCTCGACGTCGGCCAGCCCCTCCACCGGTTCGCTCAGGGTGTCGCCGTCGGCGGCGCTGCCTACTCCTTCGCCGGCGAACGCTGTCTCCGCCTCGCCACCGGCTGCCGGTCCGGACGGCTCGGTGACCTCATCCTTCGCAGCTGGCGGTGGGAGCTCGGCGGCTGCCTCCTGCAGCAGGGCCAGGTCGGACTCGGTCAGCGTTGCCGCCGGCGGGGCAGGCTCACCGATGTCCACGGGGGCCGGCAGGCTGTCTGTCGACGCTGTCGGAGCGACCGCGTACGAGGCGTGGCTGCTCTTGGAGTTGGTTCCCATCAGCTAGCTCCATGCTTCAACGAGGCCGCGGACGGCAGCTTCAGTTCCTTGACGAAGAAGTTCGCGAAGTCCTCCCGCAAGTGCTGCTTGCGTTTGACGGCGTGGTCCAAGAACGCCTCGGCCACCTGCGAAGTCGTGACCTGCGAGGCCGGGATGCCATGCTTCTTGGCTGCGGCCTTCCGCATGGTCGGCACCCAGTGCACGTCGGCTTTGGCGCCCTCGTGGGCGGCCGCGTGCAGCATCGAGCGCCACTGCGCGTCGGGGATCGCCTCGTAATTTTTGATGATCGGGTGGGCGACGGCCGGGTTGAGCTTGACGCCATCGGCCAGACCCCCGCTCAACGCGGCCTGGTACAGCCTCTTGTGCAGCGGATCGTAGGAGCCTCCGCCGGAGGGCGCGTAGCCCACCGCGAGCTTGTCCTGCCCGTAGTGCTTGAACGCCTGGCCGCGGTCGACGGGCAGGAAGCCCCCCGATGCCGTGCGCAGCGCATTCCCCGGGTGGCCGTCGTGGTCGCCGACCAGCCAGGAGCCCACGTGGCTACGGAGGATCGAGTCCACATCGGTCTGGGACCAGCTGTGGGGGTCCGCCGAGAACGGGGTTGCCCCCTTCACCAGGGGCTGGACCGTACCGTTTTTCCCCTCGACGTTCTTGACGTACACCGGGACCGCCGGCAGGCCGCCGCGCGCGAGGGCATCGGAGGCTGCCGCCTCGGCATGCGCGATCGCGCCGCCTCCATTGTGGTCGGCCTTGAACAGCCAACTGGACCCGTTCGGGGCGTTGTGCACGCTCTTCGGATAGGTGCCCCCGAGATTGGCGGGCTTGCCCGGGCCGAACGACCAGGACTTCACCTCGTCCGGGTCGATCCGGGCGGGTACGTCCTGCGCGGTCGCCTTCGCCTGCTGGAGATCGGCGACCAGGGCCTGGACTTTGGCCTGGAACGATCCGGGCTTCGCGGGCGTCACCGGTGCCTTGGGCGCCGGTTTGGCCGCGGGCGAGGCGGTAGCGAGCTTCTTCGCCTGCTCCGGGCTGGCACCCATCTGAATGGCCGCCGCGACCTTCGCCTCGGAGGTCAGCCCGCTCCCGGCCGGCGCTCCTGCCGTTCCTGGCAGCTTGCCCGCCAACGCCTGTATCGCCTCGGAGGAGGCGGGACCCGGGCCGGAGGAGGCAGTGGCCGCGGCCTTCGCCGCCGCCTTCTTCTCGGCCGCCGTGTCGACCTTGGCGACGATCGCCTGCGAGTCCAGTGCCGGGTTGAAGCTGGAGGCGATGTAGCTCTGCAGATGCGCGCGGGTGGCCTTGTCGGCGTTGGGCATACCGAGCTGCTCGGCGACACCACGCAGGTCCGACAGCTTCTGCTGCTTCGCCCAGGCGTTCACCTCCGTGGTCAGGGATTTCGGATCGACCTGGTGGGAGGTGAGCAGCCCCGGGTTGCCCATGTCGATGTCGGAGGACTGGAGCGTTCCGTGGATCCAGCCCTGGGCCTGCTGCTGGAGATCGTGCAGCTCGCCGGTCGCCTTCGCCCACTCGGCCACCTTCGCCGCCGCCTGCGGATCGCCGGCGAGGTTCGGCAGACTCAGCTCGGCGTTGACGTGCTGCTTGCCCTCCTGGTGCACGCCCAGGGCGTTGTCGAGCGCGACCAGCTGGTCCTTGCGGGTCTGGGCGAGAGCCTTGAGCTGCTCCTTCTCGCTGTCCGAGGTGCCGGCGCGCATCAGCGCGACGAGCTCGCGCGGCTTGAGGTGCTGGGCCTCGGTCAGCGACATCTCCCCGGAGGCCAGCGACTCCTGGACCAGTGGGATGACGGTCGACGGGCCGATCTTGGCGACCTCGGAGTCACCTGCGGACACCTTGACGCCGCTTTGGAGGAACGGCAGTTCGGGCATGTCCGGGTTGTGCGCGGTGAGCAGGTGCTTCTCGGAGTCCAGCAGGTTCTTCAACTGCTCGCTGGTGACGGTGCCCTGGGCGTTCGCCACTGCCTGACTGGCCGCCAGCCAGGCCTCTCGCGCCGCGTCCACCTGGTCGGGAGTCGCGGCCCACATGCCGTCCGGAACCGGAAACGAGACCGTGGGCACCGGGGTTCCCTCGACCTGGTGCAGGTCGGCCAGGGTCATCCCGCCGACCGTCTCGCCGGCCAGCAGCTCTTCGTAGCGGTTGAGCGCGGCCGCCTGGATCTTGTTCTTGGACGGGATGTTGTCGCCGTAGTACGGGTCCAGCCAGTGCACCAGCGGGTGCTGCGACTTCCCGGACAGGCCGACGAGGTGCGGGTGTTCAAAGCCCTTGGCCGCCGCGATCTGCTCCAGCTCCTCGGGGCTGAGCTGGTTCAGATAGGCGAGGGACTGCGCGCGCAGTTCGTCGAGCTGGGCCTGGATCTCCTCGTCGGAGACGCCCTGCTCCTTCAACTGCTCGATCGCCTCGCGGGCGTCGTGGATCTGCTGGGCGAACAGCTCGTAGCGTTCGACCGGGTCCGTGGTCAGGAAGTCCTCGCCACCCAGCGGGAAGTCGCCGCCGACCGCGATGGCCTCCAGGTTCCCCATGGCTGCCATCAGCTGGGCCTTGGCCAATACCGCGTCGTCGCTCAGCTGGGGCTCCACCGGCTCGTCCTGCTCGGCCGTGTTGACCGCCACCGGTTGTTCCGGGGCCTCGACGGTGTCGCTGGGGGCGATGGCGTAGGCGGCGTGACTGCTCTTGGAGTTGGTGCCCATCACGCGCCTGCCCGAGGGGGGAGGGCCGGCAGGATCTCCGCGAGCACCTGGTCGAGAACGAGTTCCGCAGCGTGCCGCAGGTCGACGGCGTCGTCCGGGACCTCGGTCCTGGCGAGATGGCAGATGCCGGACTCGGCCTCCCAGGCGGCGATCCGCTCCTCGGTGACCCCTTCGGCGAGCCGCTCTCGCCAGGGGTCGGCGAGGTCGTAGACCAGCGGCACCCACACGAGGTGCTGTGCAAGGTCGGCCTCAGGGGCCGAGTCCCGTGCCAGCACGGCGACCGGGTCGACGGGAAGGCCGAGCGCGGGGTGCCAGACGGCGAGGACCCAGACCGACCAGGACGAGGCCGGCAATACCGCGGGCGTGGGCTGGTTCATTCCGCCGCCTCTGGCTGGTCCTCGTAGGCCGCGAGGCGTTCCTCAAGATCGGCGACGCGCGCGTACAGCCGGTCGAGGTCGGCGTCGGTGATGGTGGACGCGGTGTGGCGAGACTGGCGCCCGGTCGCGTCCCGTCCCCGGGGCGGCAGGACGGGAGCCTGTGCGAGCTGAGCCGCCGGAACAGTCGGTGCCGACATGAGTACCCCCTTCTCCTTCGTGGTGTTCGCCCATACAGGGGCCGGAGCGGGACGCCGTGTGACACGAAGGAGAAGGGTTTCTTCGCCGGTTCAGCGAGTGGGCAGGAGCGAGGCCATGAAGCGCACCGTGGCTGCGAAGGCGTCGCCGGGCCGTGCGTGGACGTCCTCCCGCCCGGCCGCCGTCATGATCGCGCCGTGCAGTGCGTACTGGTGGGGGTTCTGGCTGACCAGCGTCAGCCGACTGCCGAACAGCTCGACGGCTTCGGCGATCCGGTCGACCCGGGACAGCCCGGTGAGGATCACCGGCATGTCCGCCGGGAGGGTCGCCGCGAGCCAGTGCAGCCCCGGCCTGGCCCAGGAGTCCCAGTTGACGTTCTCCCGCACCGTCTGGACGTTGATCGCGATCGCCGGCGGCGGCGCGTCCGCGATCCACTCGGTGTACCGCTTCAGGTCCTCCAAGCGGAACCAGTACAGGTTCGGCACCGCGTTGACCCCGGCATCGGCGAACTCCTGGCAGATGAGGAGACAGCGCCGCATGTTCAGGAGGTGCTCGGTCCTCGGCCAGTTCCCGTAGATGCTGAAGTTCGGGGCCAGAACCAGGTCCCAGCCCTGGGAGGCGATCTCCTCGATCAGCCCATCACGCTTCCGATACGTCCAGAACGCCTCGACCAAGGGGTCCTCGGCGTACCCGACCAGGACGGCCTTCTGCCCGTCGCGCAGGGCGAGAGCGTCATGGGCGCGATTGCCGGCGAAGCGGGGATAGATCGTGTGGGAGTCGGGGCTGAAGACCCTCCGCAATCCCACCCCGTACGCCGCCCAGTTCAAGCTCGCATCCAGCTGGGTGACGGCCGAGCCGTCGGTCATGGGCACGAACGCGGGCAGGTCCGGCAGTTGGCCGTCGATGACGATGTCGTCGAAGGCAAGCGTCCCGCCGACGTCGGCCATCCACTGGGAGATGTCGGTGCGTGAGCCGCACCTGATCGGGCAGCCGCTGCACGCGCCGCGCGGAGAGCCGGCCTCGGAGATGGCGCAGCCGCAGTAGGAGCAGTCCGCGTTCGATCCGGAGCACAGGGGTTCGATCGTGGCCGGTCCGCCGCGTCCGTCCGGGCCGGCCCAGAAGGCACACGAGCGGCAGTCGCAGCCGCGGCCGGGAAGGGGGAGGCCGACGCCGGGCATCGGGAGGGAGACGGAGGTCATGCGGCGTGCTCGCTTTCTACGGACGGCTGAGCGGTGTCGGACAGGAGAAGGGGTTCGAGCTCGCGCAGGGTCAGGCGGAGCGAGCCGGTGTCGTAACGGCCGATCCTGCGACCGGCCCGCAGCTCCGCCAGCAGATCGCGCAGCCCGTCCAGCGCGGTGCGCACGATGTGCGGGTCCGCGGCCGGCGGCTCGTCCGCCGCCGGAGTTGGCACTGAATAGTCCTGCGGACCCGACTGCGTGCCGGTGAGCGGCGCGTTGACTGCGAGGCGCTGCTCGTCGAGGGCGGCGGTCGCAAGACGTCCCTCAAGGTCGCCGGCGGGCCCGCGGGCGGCCGTGGCTTGGTCCAGCTCGAGGCCAGGATCGGGAACGCGGCTGAGCTTGGCACGGCGGGCGGCGTTCGCCTGGTCCTGTCGCCCCTCGGCGGCGTCGATGACCTGATCCGGCGGCATGGCTGGGGAGGTCAGGCCGATGTCCACCGCGCTGGGCAGGAGGTGCAGGCGGTTGCTGTTCTTCAGCGCCGCCCAGATCTCCGCCGCCGCATCCTCCCGGCCGCGGCGCAGCGCGGCGAAGCGAATCCTCGTGTTGAGCCGGATCGCGCTCTCGTCCATCTCCTCGGTGAGCTCGCGCGGCAGCTCCCTGAACGCTCTGACCAGTTCGGTCGCCTTGCGCTCGGTCAACTGGAGCCCGAGCCGGGAGAGGACCTCGGTCCAGGGGGCGGCGCACGACTGGTCGTTCCCGCGGATCTTCTCCAGCGCCTTGAACCGCTCGACCGAGTCCGCGATCGCGTAGACCTCGCCGGGCACCGGCTTGCCGGCCCGCAGCAGCTTGCCGACGAGCACGGCGCAGCGCTGGTACATCAGCGCGGCGGCCTGTTCGCCCGGCCGGAGCCCCTCGCGGGCGAAATTCTCGACGAAGCGCCACATGTGCCGCTCTTCGTCGGACAGCGGACCCGGGCAGACCACGGCGGGCAGCGCGGCGAAGTGGGGGTTGTCCGGCAGGTTCTGTGCGCCCCAGCGCATGGCGCGCAGCCGCCGCTCGCCGGTCACCAGCCGGATGGTGGGCGCCCGTCCAGTGACGGTGATCTCCTCCGCGAGCACCGGCTCCAGCATGCCGACGACCGCCATCGAGGAGATCAGGTCGGACAGTTCTGTCGGCGCGGTGGCGTCCCCGGGCCTGCGCCCGCTGCGCTCGGTGAACGCCGCCCCCGGCCCCCGCAGCGGCAGCATCTCGAACCTCCGCTGCCGCAGCTTGTTGCTGCGCTGGAGGATCTCGGTCAGTTGGATCATGCCGGCGCCGGCGGGCGCCTGCTCATCGACGGCGGTACTCATGACGGGCGTCCTTCGCGCCGGGCCCTCGGCGCGGGTGTCGGGCCCGCGCCCGGGGCTTTGAGGTAGAGGTCGGTCAGCGGCAGCCGGCTCTCCGCCGTCCCCTTCAACAGCGGGGTGAAGACCGGCTCGAACGGGCCGCGTTCGCGCAGCAGGTGGAGTGTGGTCACTCCGATGGACAACTGCCCTGCGAGCCGGGCCAGTCGCGGGTCCGCCTTGGTGAGGGCGTACAGGTCCTCCGTGCGCGTGGCCAGCCGTTCCGGAAGCGAGGGCGAGGGGTCTCCGTCCAGGACCACCAGCAGCCGAGGGAAGACCGGATACCGGTACTGCCAGGCCGGACGGGTCGATGCCGCCGAGCGGCGGGCCCGGTCCGGGTGCTGCGGGACGTACTCGAACAACCGCCCGTAGGCCGCGACCTTCGCCGCCAGGCGCGCTGTGGTCATGGTGGTCCTGTCGACCTCGATGAACAGCGTCAGCATGGTCCTGCGCCCGCGCTGCACGTCGACGTAGCGCAGCACGGCATCCGAGATCACATGATCGTCTTCGATCCGGCGCTGTCCGTCCCGGATGCGGTGGGCGACCTCGGGCACCCAGTCCAGCGGGCCGCACTCGTGCCCGAGCCGGGCGGCGTGGCGGGAGAAGGCGATGCCGGTCTCGTTGACGGCCAGCGTGTGCCACTGCCGGGCTCCGGCCACGGACTCCGGCGTGACGCGGTACGGGCGCGCGTCCACTTCGCCCCCGGACTCGACCGTCTGTGCTCCCTCTTCGGTGAGGAACCACAGGTATGGGGCCTTCCTCGGAGGACGCCCGTAGCCGACCTCGCCCGGCCGGTGCACGAGGCGAGCTCGCACGCTCTGCACCAGGCCGGCCGCGCGGAGCTGCCGCAGCTGCTCCTGGAGGTACTTGGGGGAGTCGGCTTCGGGCTGCAGCAACCGGTGCAGCTGGTCGGTCGACATCACCCGGTGCTGGTAGAGCACGCTCAGTGCCAGTGCCGCGAGGGCCTGGAAGCTGGTGTGCCGCACGGGTGTGGGCGCTGGTGTGTCCATGGCGACGGTCACGCGAAGCCCACCTCCGGGGTGCCGGGGCCGCTCTCCTGCTCGTCGTAGGGCGGCTCGTCCTCGTCCGCGGCCTCCGGATCGGGGCCGGCGAGCACAGGACCCGGGTCCTTGCTGATGCGGACCTTGGCGCCGCCGGTGTCAGCGGGTACGTTGCGGGCCGACCGGGGGCGGGACTCGAGGTCCTCGTCCTCCACGTGGCGGACCGGCGTCTGGACCAGGGTGCGCAGGATTCGCCCGTCCAGCTTGCGCAGGTCGGCGAGGATCTCGCGTACCGGTCGCCGGCGGAGGTTCTGGTTGACCGAGGCGGTCAGCTTCGGCAGGTCCTCGGGGCGGCAGTAGTCGGCGTACAGGTCTTCCACACTCACCCCGCGCACCCGGAAGGGATCTGTCCTCCCCTCGCCGAGGGTCACCGACATCACGTAGTGGTAGGGCCTGAGCTGGGTGATCGTGTCGGGGTCGACCTTCTTGCCCCAGCGGCGCGTCACCAGCTGGGCCTCGTCGACGTCGCTGGCGGTCGTGGACAGGATCGAGAGGTTTTGGAGCAGCCCCTGCCGTGTGGTGGGCGTCAGCCTCTGGGCCATCTGCGTCATCGCCAGCAGCTTCACGCGGAATTTTCGCAGCTGCTCGGCGATGGCCGCCAGTGTTCCTTTGCTCGCGCCGTCAACTGCGGTGAGCTCGTCCACGAACGCGTAGAAGTCCTTGCGCGCGGCCACCGGCATGTCCCGCCGGGACAGGCCGGCCCGGAAAAGATCGTAGATCAGCAGGCACGACACGATCCGGTCGGTGTCTCCGGTGCCGGAGGGGCAGATGAAGACGATCTTGTTCTCGTCCATGGCGGTGCGGATGTCGTAGGTCGAGAGGGAGGAGCCGAGGAACGCCTTGATCGCGTTCGACGAGTCGAGGCGCTCGATGATGTTGGTGACGACCGGTGTCGCCTCGTTGCTGTACTTCGGGTAGGTCTTCGTCCAGAAGTCCCGCAGGTTCTTGGACAGGTGCGGCACCACGACATCGCGCCACTCCTCGTCGACGAGGATGGTGCGGATCTGGAAGATCGTCGGTGCGACGTCCGCTCGGCCGGTCTGCGACAGCAGCCAGGACAGCTCGACCAGGCTCTCGACTGCCCGGGTGAGGATGGTCTTCGCTCGGCCGGCGCTGTCGGACCAGTTCAGGGCGCTGCTGAACCCGGTGACGATGTACTGCACGATGTCGGGGATGTCGTCCTCGCGCCGGTTCTGCATCGACAGGGGATTCCAGGACGCGGCCATGGCGTCCAGGTCCGACGTGGTGAGGTCGATCTCCCAGAGGCGGGGCGCCAGTTCGCGGTGCGCGAGGTAGGGGCGGGCCCGCTGCCAGCCGTCGCCGTGCGGGTCCAGGAAGAGGATGCCGTGTCCGTTGTGGGCGAGCGCGATCGCCTGGACGAGCGACATCTCGGTCTTGCCGTGGCCGGCCTTGCCCAAGAAGAGGCCGAACAGCAGGTACCGCAAGGGGACGCCGGCCAGGCGCTCGCCCCCGCCGGGCTTGGTCACCCAGCCGAGTGGCAGCAGATCCGGCTGGCCGTCCCACGTCGGAAGGCCCGGAGGTGTCGGAGGGACCACCCCGCCGGAGCGGGCGACGTTGGCCGCGGAGTTGTGCCGGGTGGGCGGCTTGAGCATGCCGGCGATCTCGGCGCCGGTGACCCAGCCGTGCTTGCGGGGCGCGAAGGCCCCGGTCTCGAAGCGGTGGTCGAAGTGCCGCCGGTACAGGGCGTTGTCCGACCGCAGCCGGGTGATTCCCAGGTTGAGGCCCACCGGGCGCCAGTAGTTGTCGCCGGCCCAGCCCTCGAGCGCGGCGATGACCTGCTCCAGCAGCAGCCGGGGGCGGTGCGGGTCGGTCGAGCAGGTGCGGACCAGCATCTGGAGGTCGAACACATCGGCGCCGGGAACGAGCTTGCCTATCGCCGCCTTCATGTCGGACGAACGCGTCTGCCGGTGCTGTTGACCGCGTTGCTGGGGCCGCTGGGCATGGGTGCCGCGCATCTCGGCGGCGATCTCCGCGCCGATCGATGAGAGCCGGCCGAGGTTGAGGCCGCGGCTGCCCTGATGCGGCAGTCCGGGTATCGCGGGCATGTCGTTCGGCCGGCGCCGGGCTGCGGCCAGCAGGCGGTTGCGCTTGCGCGAGACCCTGCCCGGTGCCACGGGCACCAGGTCTAGAACGACCTCGGCCCGCTCATCGAGCTTGGTGCGGATGTCGGCGACGGCCGCGGCGAGGGCTTCGAGCGGGTCAGGCCGCAGCGGCACCTCGCGCAGGGCCAAGTGGTCGGGCAGCGCCAGGGCCAGCTCGGCGCGGGCCACATGCAGTCGGTCCGGGCTGGCCGGCTTGGCCTTGGCGGTGTCGAGGGAGTCCGCGTCGGAAGGGGAAGTCATGATCGTTTTCTGCCTTCGTCGAATCAGGCCGCGGCTGGGACGGCATCGGCGGTCGGCGTGGAAGCCGGCGTGCTGGCGGCGGCCTTCGCGGCGGCGCGGCGAGCGCCCAGGAGGATCAGGGGCCGGTCAGGAGTAGCGGCTTCGTCCGCGACCGCCCGCAGTTCGCAGCCGGCGTAGCCCTGGTGGCGCAGCACGGCTGCGGCCCGGGCCGGGCCCTCGACACGAAGGGTGAGCGGGCCGCCGTCCGACAGCAGGCGCACCCGCATCGCGGAGGCGTACGCGGGGAGCAGCGTCCAGCGGGAGGTGCTGCGCTGCGCCTGGGCGAGTTGGCGGCTGAAGCGGAGGACGTCTTCCAGGACCGGGTCGAACCCGGTGGTGGGCAGAACTTCGTACGCCCGGCGGTTGCGCAGGGTCTTGCGGCTCAGTGCGCGCTGAAGGGCGTGGAAGCCGATCACCGCGGTCACGGTCACCAGGGCCACCCACCACAGGTTGCCCTCCGCCCAGACCTCGGCGTTTTGGGCGAGCCGCGGCACCTTCCCCGCGGTCGACAGAATGTTGTCGATGACGTCGTTGGTGGTCACCGGCCCTCCCGGCAGACGGTGAGGCGCGCGAAGTCGGGCTGGGCGGGAAGCGGCATGACGGCCTCCTGGGACGTCGGGCAATGCGGACGCCCATACAGGTGAGGGAGAACCGGTCCGTGTGACATGCTGAGGAGGACTTCTTGGCCAGGGCCTTCGATAGACAGTCGGGGCGGCTCCCGCGGGTCAGGCGATGTGCCGCATGGCGACGATGTAGTCCGCCTTGTCCGAGGAGTTCGTCCACCAGGAGAGCGGCTCGATCCGTACCGCGACGCCCGTGTGCGGCGCCGCGATGACCTGATTACTCCCTATGTACATGCCAACATGGCCGGGTGCGGCCGGGGTTCCGCCGTCGGAGCCGCGGCTGAAGACCAGGTCGCCGGGCCGCAGTTGCGAGACGCTCGCCACGGCCGTTCCCGAATGAACCTGCTCCTCCGAGGTGCGCGGCAGGTTCACCCCGGCCGCGGCCCAGGCGAACTGGACGAGGCTGGAGCAGTCGCAGCCCTGGTTTTTCGACAGGCTGAAGGGCGGCTTGCAGTCGCCTGCGTACTGGTACATGCTCCCCAGCGCCTTCTCGGCGGTGGCGATCGCCTGCTGGGCGCCGCCGGAGCCGGTCGGCAGCGGCACGCCGCCATCGACGCTGGAGGCCCACTTCTGAGCCAGGTTGCGGATGTTCGTGACGTAGTTGCGGGTCTCGGTGATCGGCGGGATGCCGCCGGCCTTCTGAACGGCGCTCGCGCCGGCGTTGTAGGCGGCCAGCATGTTGTCGGTCGTGTCGCCGGGGACCTTCTCGACCAGGCCGGCGAGGTAGCAGTCGTACGCGATCGCCGCAGGGATGGCGTCTTGAGGGTTCCAGACGTCCCGGACGCCGTCCCCGTTGCCGTCGACGCCGTGGGCGGACCAGGTGCTCGGGGTGAATTGGGCGATGCCGTCGGCGACCGGATCGCCGTTCGGCTTCTTCGACTGGGCGTCGGCGTCGAAGCTGCTCTCGTTGTAGAGCTGCGCGGCGATCAATGAAGGGGTGGTCTCGGCGCAGCCGTACTTGGCCATGCTGTTGAGGATGAGGGTGCGCACATCCGACGGGACGGGGGCACCGTCGGAGATCCCGCCGCCGAACCCGGCGTTTTCCATCGCCGAGCTGGTGTTGTCGCTGCCGACGGCCATGGCGACCGCCACGACCGCGGCGACAATGACGGTTACCAGGAGGGCGCCCAGGCAGCCGAGCCCGGACATGACCTTCTTCATCGCGGCCCTCCCCGGTCAGGCGTCGGGCAGCGCGGTGGCCAGCCAGGCGCCGGCCGGGACACGCTGGAGTTTGAGGACGACCTGCTGGTCGCTGCTGTCGGGGCGGCCGGCCGCGGGGGTGACGGTCAGCCGGTAGCGCACCTTCACCCAGGCCGTGTCGGCTGTCGGGGCGGGAGCGCCGTCCGGGACGGCCACGTTGGTGATCTTTGTGGTGACCACGGCCTTGGTCGTGGTCCACTGCTGCCATTGCCGGGCACTGCCGGGCGAGTTGATGGCCAGCTGCTCCCCGAGCCCCTTGTCGGCGAAGGCCGCCGCGCGGCCCGCCGCGTCGTTGTATGAGGTGTCGTGGCCGGGGCGGGCGTCGTGGCCGGTCCAGGCGACGACGAACCGGCGCGCTGCCGTGGTGATGGCGTCCGGCAGCGGGCCGGCGGTGGAGCTGGGCCGCCCGGCGGAGGGAACAGGAGAGGGGGAGGCTGGAGTGCTGCTCGGCGCTGCGGGGGTGGCTTGGCCGCCGGATGCCGGGGCGGGGGCTGCGGAGCGTGGTGGCCCAGCGGCTCGGGAATGCGGCGTCGCGGTTCCTGTGTGGCTGAGCAGCGTGAGCCCGATGCAGGCCAGCAACGCGGAGGCGGCGAGCATGGCGGTGGCGCCCAGGGCGCGCGGGCGGCGTGGCTGGCGATCGGTGTGCGGCACGGAACGTCCCCGTCGGTAGGTCGAGGTCTGCGCGGCGCGCAGGGAGAAGGAGCGGCGGTGGCGGGGTGGGGCCGGCGGCTCGGCGGCCCCACCCCGGGGGGAGTCAGGGCCGCGGCCGCGGTGGCCCGGCGGGCCGGGTCGCTCGGCGGGCACCCCGAGGCCGGGTATCGCCGGGCGGCGCCGCGGGGGCACAGAAGGCATCGCGGCCGGCCCGGCCGTCGGAGGATTGCCCTTCGGCGGGGTCTTCGAGGTGGCCGTCTTCGGTGTCGTGGCCGGCGGCCGCGGAGCGGTCCCGGGGACTCGGGGTGCTGTCGCGGCGGCACGGTTGAGCGGCGGCGTGGCCGACGTGGTTGGGATAGTCGGCTGGGCCATTCCGAGTTGGACGTTCGCGCCGGTGCGGCCAACGAACTTCCCCGCGGTCTTGACGTTGCGGACGTACTCGTCGCCGAACGCCTTGGCGCCGGCGACTTTCTGGTCGACGCGAGCCGCTGTACGGTTCTTCGCCGCGGTGAGCTGGCCCTTGACCTGCTCCGTGCGCTCCTTGGCGGCAGCCGCGCCGCGCTTGGTCGCGGCGACGCCGCGAGGGATGCCGACCGGTGCGCCGACCGTGGCCAAGGCGGTGAACTTGGTCGCCTTCCACCCGTACTTGCTCGCGGCGGCGGCTGCTTTGCCGGTGGCCAGGGTGGCCCTGCCGCCCCGCGTCTGGGACATCTTGGTTGCCGCGGCGCTCGCCAGGCGTTTCTTCAAGGTCTGCTTCGCCGCCTGCTGTGCGGCGACCTTGGCCGCCGCCGCGGTTCCGCCGGTGCCCACCGTGGCCGCCACCGTGCCCGCGAGCTTGGCGGCGGCGCGCACCCGGCCACCCGTCCTGCCGCGCTGCGGCGGCCCTGTCCACAGCTGGCGGGCGGTGCGTCCGGCCTTGCCGATCGGCTGGGAGATCTTCCGGGCCTCCCCGCGGGCCTCACCCCAGACCTTGGACAGGCTGGGGGCCGTCTCGGCGTACCGGCCGGGGCTGTTGAAGACGGAGCGGCGGGCGCCGCCGATCCGCGCGTTGGCCAGGCGACGGTTGAGGTTGACGGAGATCTGGCGGGCGGTTTCCTTGATCCGCTTGTGGCCGGCCAGGCCGGCGATCGCGGTCAAGTCGATTGCGATGAACTTGACCGCGAGCACTGATCCGGTGTCGGCCTGGACCAGGGCGATGATGATCAGAATGAAGATCGCCAAGAACAAGATCGACAGGACGACGGCAAGCACGGCCTTGGTGATCGCCGAGACCCACCGCCACAGCACGGCCCGGCCGCCGCCGGGCAAGATGCCCGCGGCGAGCGCCCAGTGGCCTCGAATCGCCTCGAAGGCGATCCAACCCTGCGCGGTCAAGAATCCGCCGGTCACCAGCACGACCAGGACGGACACGATCACCGCTGCCAGGGCGACGAACGCGGCGGAGAACGCGAGGTCGGCGCTGGCCTTCTTCGGCTCCAGCTTGGTGTTCTGGCCCTTGCAGGCCTTCTCGAACAGGTTGCCCGCATTGACCAGTTGGTCGTTGTAGGAAGCGCCGCCGTCTGGGTTCGCGGCCGCGCCTTCCCAGAAGTTCAGCCCCTTTTGGTTGTAGTTGTACTGAACGAGCTTGGCCGTGGCGAACGCCTTCGCGCAGTTCCCGGAGAAGGTCTGGCCGTAGAGCATCAGCTGGGTCGGCTTGACGATGAAGGCGTCGACGAGCGCGTCGGTGATCGGCTTACTCACGTCGTCGGTCTGAGCCTGGGTGTGGCTGGGATCGTTGGACAGCACCAGGCTGGAGACCTGCAGACTCAGGTCCTTGGCCTTCCCGAGCAGACCGTCCTGGGACAGCAGCATCGTCGAGCCGCCGGGGCTGGGCTGGGCCTGGGTTCCGAGCAGAACCTGGGCCGGGGAGAGCAGCACCGTGGTGGCGATCGCGGCCACGACCAGGGAGACACCGGCCTCGGCGAAGCCCCGGGAGCGCTGCTTGAACATGATGTGGTAGCCGGCGTACAACCCTGCGAACATCAGGAACAGGCCGGGCAGCCCCATCCTGTTGATGACCTGGTCGCGGATGGTCGTCGAGATGTGGTCGACCGGTCCCACGAGGATCTTGGCCAACCCGAAGTCGAGCGCCCACTTGATCAGCCAGCAGGCGAAGCCAACGGCCCACTTGGCGACGCCGAAGAAGAGCTGGGCCATGATGTTCCAGATCTTCAGGTCGATGTCGGTCCAGCCACCGGTGTCTGCGCTCACGGTGTAGGCGGAGACCGGGACCCCGTACTGGTCCTTCACGTTGAAGGGCTGCAGCAGCCCGTCCGAGCCGGACGTAGGGGACTTACTCAGGTCTTCGACCGGATCGCCCTTCGGGTCCGGTGGGGCGGGAATCATCGCGCCGCCCGGTGGATTGACCGGCTGCGTGATGGGGTTCGTCGACTTGCTGGGGCTGGGCTTGGGTGTCGGGGTGGCGGTGGGAGTGGAGCCGGGTGCGACCGGTGGCGGGCCCGCGGTGGGGTTGGGAACCGGGTCGGCCCAGGCCAGGGTCCCCAGCAGTGCGACGAAGAGCGCGACGAGGATGGCGACGAACCACACTCGGCGGCGCCGGATCCTGGCTGCGCTGCTGACGGGGACAGGAGGCGCGGCGGCTCGGCGGGCACTCATGCCAGGCTCTTCTCGAGCGTCGGCACTGCGACCGCGGGCTCCTCGGCATCGGCCCCGCCCGGCGTGGTGTGGATCGCGTCGGCTGCGCGTTCGTCGGCGGGTATCAGTACCTTCATGCCGCCGATGCGCTTGCGCAGGTCGCGGCAGAGGCACTCGCCGGCTCGTAGTCCGCGCTCGGCGTCGGAGAGGTTCAGGGGGCTGAGGTTCTCCGTGATCACCTTGATCATCTGCGGGTCGGCCGGGTCGAGGTCGAGGAATTCCAGGCAGCGGCTCGCCAAGGCCTTGCCGCGGTGTCGGAAGACGTAGATGTGCGACAGCAGGGCACGGATCTTGTCGCCGATCTCGTTCTTCGGGCCGATGTCGTACGGGTCGTGCGACCCGGCGAAGACGCCGGCGAAGTGCTTGCGGCCGTCGGCGATGATCTCCAGCAGCAGGTTCGTGCCCTCCGCCGAACTTGTCAGCCACCAGCACTCGTCGAGGAAGACCCCGGTGAACTCGTGGGGGTTGGAGAACGCGACCTCGCGGCACAGCGCGGTGATGAGGTACATCAGGCGCCAGCCGAAGCGCTTTTCGACCTCCAGACTCTCGAGCCGGTGCTCGGCGAGTTCCTCCTTCGTCGGAAGGCCGATCCGGTCGACGGCGAATACGATCGAGTCGGCGTCGGTGATCTGCACGACCGGCAGGCTCGGGTCGAAGATCACCCGCGCGAGGTCCTTCTTCGCCAGGGCGCGCAGGGTGCGCAGCAGTTCGGAGGCTGCCGCCCGGACTGCGGGGTCGTTCGGCTCCTCAGGGTCCACCGTCTTGGCGCGGCGGGCGAGCGTGTCCATGAGGGCGCTCATGGAGGGGTTCGGGGCCAGCCGGGTCGCCTCGATGGCCTCGGCCAGGGTGACGCCCTCGACGGACATCGAGCCGACGCCGATCAGCGGGGTCAGGAAGCTCTCGCAGTAGCGGGCGGCCCGCGGGCCGCGGAAGACGCGCAGGGGGTCCAGGGAGATGCCGGCGGTCTCGTCGACGCGGATGATCTGGGTGTCGCCCGGGCAGGCGGCGGCGAACCGGCTCCACTCCTGCTGGGGGGTGCGGTCGATGACCAGTGCCCGCCCGCGGCTGCCCGTCGTTCCTTCGCGGTGGCCGGTGGCCAGGATCGAGTGCATGGCGGTCTTCATCGCCACGGACTTGCCGGAACCGAGTTCGCCGACGAACGCGGCACTGGCGGACGCGTTGACCTTCGGGCCGTGGCTGAAGTCGACCAGGACGGGCCGCACACCGCCGCCGCTGAGCTGGAGCCCGTACAGACTGCCGGTGTCGTCGCCGAGCGCAGCGCCGCAGAACGGCAGCGCCATGCTGAAGTCCCGGGCCAGCAGGAACTGGGTGTAGTCCGCGACCGGCCGCGGGGTCGGGGTGCCGGGCAGCATCGCGTGGAACAGCGCGTTCTGGTCTCCGACTGGCCTGACCAAGGTGTAGTCGTTGCCGCCGAAGTGGGCCGCCAGGCTCGCGGCCTTCTCGTTGGCCTCGTCGGCGTCCGCGCCCCACACGCAGGTCATGACGGTGGCTCGGATCTCGACCTCGGTGGCTGAGGCGGTCAGCCGGTCGCGGTACTCGTCCAGCGCGAAGCTCGCTTTGTCCAGGGAGGCCGGCACACCGGCGGTCTCGCCGTCGTACTCACCGCGCTGGTGGGCGAGTTCCCGCTGCTGCCGGCGCGACCGCGGCTCCGCTTTGGAGCCGGCCTCGACGTTCAATCGCACCGCCCAGTCGACGGGAAATCCGAAATCATCGAGCGCGCTGAGGTACTCCGAGCCGGGGAAGATGAAGCTCTCCGGCATCTCGGAGAGCACGCAGAACGCCTGGTAGGAGTCGCCGTGTTGGGTCGTGGCCTTCAGGTACCGGCGGCGAAAGGGGTTGGCCGGAGTCTTGGAGGTGCTGTTGCTCCGGGCACCTTCGTCCAGGATCACCTGGGTGTGCGCTGCGACCGTATGGCCGCGGCCCCGCAGGGAGCGGGGGGCGCCGTCCTCGGGGAGCAGGGGCTCGCTGATGCCGCGGCGGGCGCTGTGCCCGTAGATCCACAGGATCTCGGCCTCTGTCGCCGGCCGCATCTTGATGCTGGTGGGCCAGGACGCGGTCATCCTCCGGGCCTGGCGGAAGCGCTCGTCCTCCTCGGCGATGCTGACCGGCGGTACCGGCAGGCCGAGCGTGGAGAGCATCTGCGCCTGTGCTGAGGACATGACCGCCTTGGCCGACTGCTTGAAGTCGGAGGTCGGCAGCGGCGCCGCGATGAAGTCGACCCGGCCGGTCAGTTCCCAGTTCTCCAGCTGGTCGAGCACGCGCAGCGACAGGTCGATGTACTCCGGGCTCCGGTCCAGGTCCACACCCGAGGTCATGCGCGTGACCACGGAGGCGGCGTCGACCTGCGGGCACAGGGACAGCAGCAGCACCTCGCCGCGGAGGGACTTGAACAGGGCTTCGAGCGCGTCGAGGCGTTCGCGCTTCGTGGCGCGGGAGGCGTGCGTGTAGTTCTCGGAGTCGACCTTCCACACGCCCCACACCGCAGCGTGCGTGGTCCAGATGAGGTGGCCGCTGATGTGCCGGACGGGCAGACGCATGAACGTTTCTTCCTGTGAGGAGCGGGTCCGAGGCTGGCGCCGTGCCGGCCGACCGCAGGCGGGCCGGCACGGCGGTGCGCGGTTCAGAAGGGGGCCGTGGCCGGGCTGTACGGGGCGGTGAGCCGGTCCAGCGCCGTCCTGATGCGCTCGGCGTTGCCCAGGACCCAGGTGGTGAAGACCTCTTCGGTGACCTGGCCGCGGCATGCCCGTGCTTCCTCGGCGGGGCTGCCGGCTCGGGAGGCGGCCGTCTCCAGGTGGCCCATGGCGGCGACCATGTCGGTGATCAACGGGGTCTCGAGGCGGGCGGCCGAACCCGCGTGTCGGCAGGTGGCGGACGGCGTGAAGGCAGAAGTGCTCATGACGGAGCGCCTTTCGGTGAGGGGTGTCAGTGCTCGTCGAGGGAGGCGAGCAGGGCTTGCAGTCCGGACCGGACGGCAACGGGCCGGGGCGGCGCTGTGACGGGAGCCGCCGGCACGGCGGGCCGCGGGGCCGTCGGGCGGCGGGCTGGCTGCGGGCGCGGGCCGGCCGGTGCGGTCTCGCGGGCCGGCCCGACGGAGCGGTACGGCTTCTGCGGGAGCGAGGCGCGGACGTGGACGGTGCAGGTCGCTGCCGTCAGCCGGGGCCGGCTCTGTCGCTGGGGGCGGCCGGACAGACGTCCGTCGGCTGGTGTGGAGGCGTAGACGAGGAGGCTTCGCAGCGCCCGGGCCGGGTCGCGCCCGTCAAGACGGGCGTAGCGCAGCACCCACGCGAGCCCCCACGGCACGACGGCCATCGCCAGGATGTTCAACAGGCCGAAGTGGGCCCACAGCTGCCGGGTGACGACCAAGAGCAGGAACGTCGCGACCATCGTGACGATCTGGGTGATGGTGTATGGCCCTCCCGGAAGCCGTCCGGCGCCGGGCAACTTTCCGATCACCAGCGGGTGCTTGCGGGCCCGGGTGTAGGAGTGCCCGATCAACTGCTCCTCGTCGGCACTCACAGCGGCCACCCGCCGGTCACGCCGTGCTGGGGCTCAGGCGTGGTGACCACGACCGGCGCGGGCTTGGCCGCGCCGTCGTTGATCTCCGAGCCGACCTTGGTCTGCAAGCTCGGCATGTTGGCTATGCCCCACAGCACCAGGGCGCCGAGGAGGAAAGCGACCGCGGTGGCCACCCAGCTTTTGGTGCGCCAGTAGGCGGTGATGATCGCGATGATGACCGCGACGCCGGCCACCAGCTTGACCAGGGTTCCGATCTGGTTGGTCTTGGTCGTGGCCCAGGTGATGATGTCGCCGGCCAGCATGACGGTGTGGGGATCGGTCGTGGTGTGCATGGGCTTCTCTCTGGATCGCAAAGGAGGACGGGGTCAGGAGCCCGACGGCGAGGGCGAGTCGCTCGCGGAGTCGCCGTCGGAGCCGGAGCCGGAGCCGGACCCGGGTGAGGGTGTAGCCGGAGCGGGCGCACTGCCGGACTGGAGCACCGGGGCCGGGCCGAGGGACAAGACCTCCCACCGGCCGCCGCGCGCCCGCAGGGTCAGCGCGTAGGTGAGCGGGTAGGTCCCGCCGGAGGTGTCCTTGACGGTGACTGTGGCCAGGGAGTGGCGGAGGGTCCCGTCGGTCGGCACGGACGAACTGGAGGCGTTGCCCGAGTCGTCGGCGACGTCGGTGACGTCGACCTCGGTGTACGGCGCGGGGCTGACCGGCTGCAGGGTGACGCCAGGGGAGGTGTAGCGGTCCAGATCGCCCTGGCCGGCCAGGTACGAGCTGAGGAACCCGGCGATGGTCTGCGTCGCGGGGTCGGACGGGGTGCTGCCTCGGTCCGTCCCGTAGCCCAGCGAGCTGGGCGTCAGCGACTGCGGGGCAGCGACCTGCGCCGGCAGCGCAGTGGCGGTGTAGCCGAGCTCGGTGGAGTCGGCTGGCTTGCTACCACCGGCCGCAGCAGGACCGAGGGCCTGGACGGGGACCTGGTAGTACTCCAGTCCGGCGACCTGCCAGACCCCCTTGGAGTTCTTCTCCACGACGCGGGTTGCGACCGTCACCGTCCAGTAGCCCGGCTGCACCTGCCGACTGGCGACGGCGGTAGTGCTGTTGGCAGCGCGGGTGTCCGGCGCCGTCGTCATCGTGACGGTGCCGGAGTAGTAGGGGCTCAAGGAGCTCTCGGTGCCCTGGCCCGCCTCCAGGTACGCCTGGACGAAGAGCTGGGCGAAGCCGGAGGGGCCGGTATCGGATGCCGGCTGCGCCGTAGCGGTCTGAGCCGCCGTGACACGCGCCGGCCCGGCCGACCCGAGGAGCGCGGCGATGCCCAGCAGCGGTCCCGAAGCGATGAGCACCCACGCGGCGCCACGGCCCAGACGGGCGATGCCGGACAGGTGCACGGTCGAGGTGCGCCAGCCCGTCTCGTCGCCGACGTCCGCCTCCAGGTCCTCCTGCTGCTGTGCCTGGTCCCACGGCTCTTCCTCGGCCGCCGCCGCGCGGCCGCGCCGGCGCTTCACGACGCCCTCCGCCCGGCCTGGCCGGTGATCACCGCGCGGATGCGCTCGCGCAGCTGCTCCGGCGTACGGGCGAGCAGCACGTCCCACGACCGCAGGGCTGGCTCGGCCTCGGTGGCGAGGTAGCGCTGGAGCTCGTCGTGGACGGTCCTGTTCAGCGGGTCGCGCACCAGGGCGGCGGCCAGTTGGGTGAGGCGGTGCCTGGCCTTGGCAACGCGCGCCTCGTCGTCATCGAGAAGAGGACTGGTGCTGCCGTGTTGGCTGCCGAGGTGCGTGGACACAGCGGAACTCCCGGGCTCGGTCGAATTTGGGGGGCCGTGATCGGCGATCACCCGATACACGGGGTGATCCGGGCCGCCGTGTGACATACGGCGGCCGGCGAATTTCAAGCGGCGGTCCGGTACGCGCCCAGATCCGCCCGGCGCAACGGGCGGACGGCCCGGCTGGCGCGCTGGCGCAGGCGGTCGCCGTCGGCGCCCATGGCGCGGGTGGTGCGGTAGGCCCGGCCAGGCATGGCGGTGCTGAGGTAGTAGTCGGTGATCCGGCGGGCGTCGGAGGCCTTGAGCGCCGACGCGTCCACCGCCCACATCACGAGGTCCAGAAGCTCGGCACGGGCCTCACCCTCGGCGAGCTCGGGCTCGTCCCGGCGCACGATCTCCAGCTCGGCCGCCCGGGCGAGCAGCTCGGCCAGCTCGGCCACCGCCTGCGGATCCTGGGAGTCGTGCGTGACCCACAGCACATTGGGGTCGCCGGCCAGCGGCTCCAGCGCCCGCCCCAGCTTGAGCAGCGCCGCGCGGTCGTCCTGGTCGGCGGCCAGAGTGCTGCGGGCCAGGGAGAGGGTGTCGACGGCGATGTTCGGAAAGACCCCGCGGGGGCGCCGATCGAGCGGATAGGTGCACAGCACTTCGAACAGGGCGCTCAGCATCGTGGAGAACACGAAGTCCCAGTCGGAGTTCGGCCGCAGCTGGCCCTTGGTCATCAAGATCGCCTTCGGGAGAAACACCCGGGCGGCAATCCGCCAGGCGACCTGGCTGCTGAAACCGTCCCCGCCGATCCGCCGGATCAGGGCGGCCATCGCCAGGTCGTGCTGCTCCCAGTCGCCGCGGCGGCCGAGCCGGCCGAGGAGTTCGACGATGCCCTGCGGGGTGTTCACGCCGGCGAACTCAGAGTCCTGCCGAGACCAGCTCGCGACGTCGTCGTCAGCGCGCACGTCCGCGGTCAGGGCTTCCCAGTCGCGGTTCATGCGCTCGATCGCTCCGAGGCCGGACTCGTCGGCGCCGGCGGGAGAGGTGGTGCGGATCTTGGTGGCCACGTCCGTGCCCTGCCTTTCGCGTCATCCGGTGGATGTCGCTCACGCTCTCCGCACCCCCCTTGGCCGCGGTCTGATCGCCGTCGCTGGCCGAGCTGGTCCAGGGGATTTCGGCAAACGGTGCGGCGCGCGGACCCGGACAAGGGGTGCGGCGGACAAGGGGTGCGGTGCGGCGGACAAGGGGTGCGCACCGCACCCGGTGCGGTGCGGCGGCGTGGTGCGGCGGTGCGCACCGCACGACCGCACGACCGCACGGCCGAGTGCGCCAGCGCACCGCACCCCGAACGCCGGGCGCACCGCACCACCGTGCGGGCTGGCTCAGACCGGCCGTTCGTGGGTGCCGCGTATCGGGAGGAGAGGCAGCGGGCGGCGCGGGGGAGCTGTAGGCGCGCCGAGCCGGGAGCGGGCCTGCCGTTGCAGATCGTCACGGTGCGGTCGGGAGATTTCTCCCCTGGGCTCCGGGGCCTCCGGTTCTCCGCCACCTCCCCATAGAGAAAAGCACCCGGGAAACGCGCGGGGCTGGTCAAGGAGAAATGCCGCACGCGGCCATCCGGACAAGGGGGTGGACCGGCAGGGACAGGTGCCGGACAAGGGGGGCCGCGGAGCAGAGGGGAAAGTGGACAAGGGGGGCAGAGGGCGTCCCGGACAAGGGGGGGCGGCCATTGCCTGCGCGTCCGGACAAGGGGGGCGGCCGGTCACCGCGAGCTATGCCGGACGGATATGA
>NZ_JACEGK010000028.1:0-26545 GCF_056859195.1 Streptomyces sp. NH27 | reverse complement strand
GTTCGGCGGAGGGCGCGGGCCCGGCTTCCTCGGGCTTCGCCGCCCCGGACATCAGGTCGTCGAGCCGGGCCGGCGCCCCGGTCCCGGTCTCCTCCGCCGCCCCCGCACCCCCGGTGCCGTCCGGACCCTCGTCCGTGCCGTCCCGTCTGCCCTCGTCCGCCATGACACACCCCGCCCCCGGTAGACCTGTGGCCCTATGCACGCATTGTGGCCCTCTGGACATGTCCCCACGCTGGATTCGGCCGAGCCCGTGCGGACTATGCTTCGGCGCATGCCTCTGAAGCTCACTGTCATCGGCACCGGTTACCTCGGCGCCACCCATGCCGCCGCCATGGCCGAGCTGGGATTCGAGGTGCTCGGCCTCGACATCGACGAGAGCAAGGTCGCCTTGCTGGCGCAGGGCCGGGTGCCGATGTACGAGCCGGGCCTGGAGGACCTGCTGGCCAAGCACGTGGCCGGGCTCGACGGCTCCAGCGGGCGGCTGCGCTTCACCACCTCGTGGCAGGAGGTGGCCGACTTCGGCGACGTGCACTTCGTCTGCGTCAACACCCCGCAGAAGCACGGCGAGTACGGCTGCGACATGAGCTACGTGGACAGCGCCTTCTCCCTGCTCGCCCCGCATCTGCGGCGGCCCGCGCTGGTGGTGGGCAAGTCCACCGTGCCGGTGGGCAGCGCGGCCCGGCTGGCCGGGATGCTGCGCGACCTCTCGCCCGCCGGTGAGGACGTCGAACTGGCCTGGAACCCCGAGTTCCTGCGGGAGGGCTTCGCGGTGCAGGACACCCTGCACCCGGACCGGATCGTGGTCGGCGTGGCAAGCGAGCACGCGGAATCGCTCCTGCGGGAGGTTTACGCCGGGCCGACCTCAGAAGGGGCGCCGTTCATCGTCGCGGACTACCCGACCGCCGAGTTGGTGAAGACCGCCGCGAACGCCTTCCTCGCCACCAAGATCTCCTTCATCAACGCCATGGCCGAGGTGTGCGAGGCCGCCGGCGGCGATGTCGCGGTGCTCGCCCAGGCCATAGGGCACGACGACCGGATCGGCCACAAGTTCCTGCGCGCCGGGATCGGCTTCGGCGGCGGCTGCCTGCCCAAGGACATCCGCGCGTTCATGGCCCGGGCCGGCGAGCTGGGCGCCGACCAGGCGCTGACCTTCCTGCGCGAGGTCGACTCGGTCAACATGCGGCGCCGCACCCACATGGTGGACTGGGCCCGCGAGGCGCTGGGCGGCAGCTTCCTCGGCCGCCGGATCGCGGTGCTCGGCGCCGCGTTCAAGCCCGACTCCGACGACGTGCGCGACTCCCCCGCCCTCAACGTCGCGGGCCAGATCCACCTCCAGGGCGGCCAGGTCACCGTCTACGACCCCAAGGGCATGGAGAACGCCCGGCGGCTCTTCCCGACCCTCGGCTACGCCGCCGGCGCCGTGGACGCGGTCCGCGGCGCCGATCTCGTCCTGCACCTCACCGAGTGGCGGGAGTTCCGCGAGCTGGACCCGGCGCAACTGGCCGAGGTGGCCGGGCAACGGCACATCCTCGACGGGCGCACCGCGCTCGACGCGGACCTGTGGCGGAAGGCGGGCTGGACCTACCGCGCGATGGGCCGCCCGAACGCGTAGCGGCACCTGAGCCGTCAACGACCGGGGGCGTAATACCCGACCGCCAGGACTGCGGGCCTTACGACCTGGGGGGTAATAGGGAGCGGGCTCGCGGCCCGACAGCCCGCCCTGGCCGCGTACGCCGGCGCCCGAACGCACCCGCCAACCCGTGACGCCCGCCGGTCACTTCCTGCCGCGGTACGCCCGCATCTTCGCCCGGCTGCCGCAGATCGCCATCGAGCACCAGCGGCTGCGGCCGGCCGGACTGCGGTCGTAGTAGACCCAGCGGCAGGTGTCGGCGGCGCACGCCTTCATACGCTGCCAGGTGCCGTCCGCCGCGGCCGCGGCGATCGCGGCGGCCACCTGCGCGGTGAGGGCGGCGACACCGCTGTCCGTGGGCGCCGGCAGCACCGTGGCGGCGCCCAGCGGGTCGATCGCGAGCCGCAGCGGAGCGGCCGCCAGCAGCCCGTCGAGCGCGGCCAGGGAGCCCGGGGGCAGGTCGGTGCCCGCGTGCGCGGAGCAGGCGTCCCGCAGTGCCTCGCGCAGCACCAGGACCGCGTCGAGTCCGGCCCGGTCGAAGCTTGCGGGACCCGGGTCGATGCCGCGATCGCGCACCCAGGCGGTCAGCGTCTGCGGGCTGTCCAGCTCGTCCGCTTCATCCTCCAGGTCAACGGTGTTGACCAGGTCCTGCACCAGCCGCAGCGACGCGGGTGCGGCATGGCGGTCTCCGGGCTGTTCCACCCCCGCAACGTTACTGCCGAATCACCCTTGCGCCGTTACCGCTGCACCGCCATTATGAGGTAACAGTTACCGGCAAGCCCGGTTAACAGGTAACACCGGCAACGCCCTCCAGGTATCAACCCACCTCCAAGGAGCCCGCATGATCGGCACCCTCGGCGCGGTCGTCCTCGACTGCCCCGACCCCGCCTCGCTCGCCACCTTCTACGCGGAACTGATCGGCGGCACCGTCGACGCCGAGGACAAGACCTGGATCGACCTCAACCGCGAGGACGGCCAGCGGCTGTCCTTCCAGCTCGCTCCCGAACACCGGGCCCCGGCCTGGCCCGACCCGGAACGGCCCCAGCAGTTCCACCTCGACATCGCCGTGCCACGCGCCGAGTTGGACGCGGCCGAGCAGCAGGTCCTCGGCCTGGGCGCGACCCTGCTGGAGGGCGACCAGGACGGTGCGCGCAACTGGCGGGTGTACGCGGACCCGGCCGGGCACCCCTTCTGCCTGTGCGCCTGCTGACCCGCGCCCCTCCTGACGGGCCCCGACAGGCGCTGTCCCGCCCCTCGGCGGTCACCCGGGCCCGGCCGACGCCAGGACGTGTCCCATCCGTGGCCTGGGCGTATCCCCGCCGTATCCCGGCCCCGCGATGCTGCCCCAAGTGCGGCCGCCAGGTCGCGCCCGAAAGGCGGCGACAAGCGGGGCGGGGGCGGGTGCGATGCTGCGGACGCCGGCCCGGACCCGTATCCGGCCGCGAGCCCGCGCGCGCACCCGGGCGGCGGCCGGAACCGGCCCCGGCGCCGAGCCCGGCGCGGCCCTGGGCACCGGGCCCGACACGCGCGCCCAGGTGCCCCTGTGGCGGCGGCTGCCGCTGCGCACGCTGGCCGGACTGGTGCCCGCGGTCCTGCTCGGCGTATGGGTGGCCCTGCACCGCTCCTTGATGGCGTCGGGCCTGCACGACCTGGTCACCGCCGACCCCGGCTGGCTGCTGGCGGCGCTGGCGGGCACCGGGCTCGGCTGGGTCGCCAACTCGGTCGCCCGCCAGGGCGCCGTCCTGGAACCCCTGCCGCGACTCCCCCTGCTGGCCACCCAGTTCGCCGCGACCGCCGCCGGCCAGCTCGCCCCCGCCGGGCTCGGCGCCAGCGCGGTCAACCTCCGCTTCCTGCGCGTCAACGGCGTGCCGCTGGCCCGCTCCACGGCCGCCCTGGCGCTGTACTCGCTCGCCGAATCCGCCTGCCGCGTGGGCCTGTTGCTGGTGCTGCTCGCCGCCTACCCGCACGCCCTGCACGCGGGCGGCCTGTTGCCGGACGGTACCGGCGTACTGCTGCTGGCCGCGGCGGCCGCCGCCGTCCTGACCGCGGCCGTCCTCACCCTCGTCCTGGTCCGGCGGCTGCGCCGAGCGGTGACCGGGTTCGTCACCGCCGCACTCGCCGACGCCCGCGTCCTGCACGCCCGGCCCGGCCGCGCGCTGGCCCTGTGGGGCGGGTCGCTCGTCTTCCCGCTGCTCCAGGCGTGCTCGAGGGCCGCGGTCGCGCGGGCGCTCGGCCTGCCGGTCGCGCCCGTGCACGTGGCGCTCGCCTACCTCGCCGCCACCTGTGCGGCCGCCCTGGTGCCCACCCCCGGCGGCATCGGCTCGGTCGACGCCGCCCTCGCCGTCGCCCTGGTCGCCGCCGGCGCCCCCACCGAGGCCGCCGCTTCCGCGGTCCTCGCGTTCCGCATCGTCACCGTCTGGCTGCCGCTTCTGCCCGCGGCGTTGGTGCTGAGCGCGCTGATCCGCCGCAAGGTGCTGTGACCAGCCGTCTGATGGGGTCTGCGTACCACCGGGCCGGGAAGGTCCGGCGCGGACTACCATCAAGCCCATGACCCGCGTACTTCTCGCCGAGGACGACGCATCCATCTCGGAACCGCTCGCACGCGCCCTGCGCCGCGAGGGGTACGAGGTCGAGGTGCGCGAGGACGGACCCACCGCATTGGAGACCGCGCTGCTCGGCGCCGTCGACCTGGTGGTGCTCGACCTGGGCCTGCCCGGCATGGACGGTCTCGACGTATGCCGCCGTATCCGCACGGAGGGCCACACGTTCCCCGTGCTGGTGCTCACCGCGCGCGCCGACGAGGTGGACACCGTGGTCGGCCTGGACGCCGGCGCCGACGACTACGTCACCAAGCCGTTCCGCCTCGCCGAACTGCTCGCCCGGGTCCGCGCCCTGTTGCGGCGCGGCACCACCGAACCCGCCCAGCCCTCCACCCACGGGGTGCGGATCGACGTCGAGTCGCACCGCGCCTGGATGGGCGACGACGAACTCCAGCTCACCGCGAAGGAGTTCGACCTGCTGCGGGTCCTGGTCCGGGACGCCGGCCGGGTCGTCACCCGCGAGCAGCTGATGCGCGAGGTGTGGGACACCACCTGGTGGTCGTCGACCAAGACCCTGGACATGCACATCTCGTGGCTGCGCAAGAAGCTCGGCGACGACGCGGCCAACCCGCGCTACATCGCCACCGTCCGCGGTGTCGGCTTCCGCTTCGAGAAGAACTGACCCGCCCGCTCGATGCGCCGCCGCCTGATCTCCTCCACGCTGGCCGTGGTGCTCGTGGTGATCGCTGTCTTCGGCATCTCCCTGGTCATCGTGGAGGCCAGGACCATCCAGAGCAGCGCCCAGGACGGTGTGCAGTCCGAGGCGGTCCGGCTCACCGGGATCGTGGAGAACCGCATCCTGGCCGGTGAGTCGATCGACGCCAAGGGCCTGGACCGGCAGATCTCCGGCAACCGGTACGCGACCGTCCGGGTGCCCGGCCACCCCGAGGTGCGACTCGGCAGCCGGCCCCCGGGCGCCGTCCTGAAGTCGACGCAGCGCGGCGACCACGGCGAGTCCGTCACCGTCGAGGAGGCACGTTCCACGGTCAGCCGGCAGATCGGCCGCACCCTGCTGGTGATCCTCGCGGTGGCGCTGCTCGCGGTGCTGGCCGCGGTCGCCCTCGCGGTGCGCCAGGCCAGGCGGCTGGCCAGCCCGCTCACGGACCTCGCCGGGACCGCGGAACGCCTCGGCTCGGGCGACCCGCGGCCCCGGCACCGCCGCTACGGGGTGCCGGAACTCGACCGGATCGCAGACGTCCTGGACGCCAGCGCCGAGCGGATCGGCCGGATGCTCACCGCAGAGCGGCGACTGGCCGCAGACGCCTCGCACCAGCTGCGCACCCCGCTGACCGCGCTGTCGATGCGGCTGGAGGAGATCATGGACAGCGCCGCCGACCACGAGGCGGTGAAGGAGGAGGCGGCCATCGCGCTCGGCCAGGTCGAACGCCTCACCGACGTCGTCCAGCGGCTGCTCACCAACTCGCGTGACCCGCGCAGCGGTTCCGCGGTCGACTTCGACCTCGACGACGTGATCCGGCAGCAGATCGAGGAGTGGCGGCCCGCCTACCAGAACGAGGGGCGCGCCGTGGAGCTGTCCGGCGCCCGCGGGCTGCGGGCGGTCGGTACTCCGGGCGCGGTGGCGCAGGTGCTCGCCACGTTGATCGAGAACTCGCTGATGCACGGCGCGGGCACCCTCGCCCTGCACACCCGGGTGACCGGCAACCAGGCGGTGGTCGAGGTCTCCGACGACGGCTCCGGAGTGCCGCCGGACCTGGGCGCCCGGGTCTTCGAACGTACGGTCAGCGGCCGTAACTCCACCGGCCTCGGCCTCGCGGTGGCCCGCGACCTCGCCGAGGCGGACGGCGGACGGCTGGAACTGCTCCAGCAGCGGCCACCGGTCTTCGCGCTGTTCCTGGCGCAGGAGATCGCCCCGCCACCGCCGCGCGTGAAGGTCATCGGCTAGTAGTGCCGCGACCGGCAGGGTTCAGCTGCCGGACGAGCCGCTGCCGGGCCTGTGATCAGGAGGTGCGGCCGGCTCGATGGGTGCGCCGGACCGGGAACGGGTGGCCGGTTCAGCCGATACGGTCGGCGGCCGGCTTCTTCTGCCGGCCGAGCCGGTCCGCCTCCGCGCGCTCGGCCTCGGTGAGAAACGACTCCGCCTGCTCCACCGCCTCGCGGGCCGGCAGCGTCCGGAACACCCAGGTGCGGTACGACCAGAACCGGAAGAGCGTGGCCACCCCGATACCGGCGAACTTGAACACGTTGCTCTGCAGCTGGGTGTCCCAGCCGAAGCCGTAGGTCGCCGCGTAGAGCACGCCGTTCTCGATCACCAGGCCGATGGCGCTGAAGAACAGGAAGAGGCTGAGTTCCTTGGTGCGGCCCGCCCGGTCCCGGTCGCGGTAGGTGAAGTACCGGAAGCCGACGTAGTTGAAGACGATCGACACCATGGTGGCGACGATGCTGGCCCGTACTGTCTGCAGCCCGGTGTTGTGCCTGACCAGGTTGAACACGCCGATGTTGACCAGTACGCCCGCCGCGCCGACCACACCGAACTTGGCGATCTCGCGGTAGATCAGGGCAAGCTTCGAACGCAGTGCGCGCAGTCCGCTCATGGTGTCGGTGGGCCCTGTCTGTCGGGGTCTGGGGAACTCGGCTTCCTGGTGGGGTCGGAGCGCCGGATGGCGGCGTATCGACCACAGCCTAGCCGCCTCGCAGGGGAAGACGGCCGTGGAAGGCGGTGAGTTCCGTCCGGCGCCCGGCGGATATCCTGGATATGCCCAGCCCCGTACCACCGGCAGGACACACACCGTGACATTCCCCGTAGTCGGCATGGTCGGCGGCGGCCAGCTCGCCCGCATGACCCACGAAGCGGGTATCCCGCTCGGCATCCGTTTCCGGCTGCTCAGCGATACCCCGCAGGACTCCGCTGCCCAGGTGGTGGCCGACGTGACCGTCGGCGACTACCGGGACCTCGACACCCTGCGTGCCTTCGCCGCGGGCTGCGACGTCATCACCTTCGACCACGAACAAGTGCCCACCGAGCACCTGCGTGCCCTGGAGGCCGACGGCATCGCGGTGCGGCCCGGCCCCGACGCCCTGGTGCACGCCCAGGACAAGGCGGTCATGCGCCGCCGGCTCGCCGAGATCGGCGTGCCCTGCCCGCGCAACCGCGTCGTGGCCGACCCCGACGACGTGGTGCGGTTCGCCGAGGAGGGCGCCGGCTTCCCCGTCGTGCTGAAGACCGCCCGCGGCGGATACGACGGCAAGGGCGTGTGGATCGTACGGTCGAAGGCCGAGGCCGCCGAGCCGTTCAAGGCCGGGGTGCCGGTACTGGCCGAGGAGAAGGTGGACTTCGTCCGGGAGCTGGCCGCCAACGTGGTGCGCTCGCCGCACGGCCAGGCGGTGGCGTACCCGGTGGTCGAGTCGATCCAGGTGGACGGCGTGTGCGACACCGTGATCGCGCCCGCGCCCGGGCTGCCGGACGAGCTGTCCACGAGCGCCCAGCAGCTGGCGCTGACCATCGCCGCCGAACTGGGCGTGGTCGGGCACCTGGCGGTCGAGCTGTTCGAGGTGCGCGGGCCCGACGGCGCCCCCGCGGTGCTCGTCAACGAACTCGCGATGCGCCCGCACAACAGCGGCCACTGGACCATGGACGGCGCGGCCACCTCGCAGTTCGCCAACCACCTGCGCGCCGTGCTCGACCTGCCGCTGGGCGACCCGCGCCCCCGCGCGCCCTGGACGGTGATGGCCAACGTCCTCGGCGGCGACTACCCCGACATGTACCCGGCGTACCTACACTGCATGGCCCGCGACCCGGGCCTGAAGATCCACATGTACGGCAAGGACGTGAAGCCCGGCCGCAAGGTCGGCCATGTCAACACCTACGGCGACGACCTGGCCGACGTGCGCGAGCGCGCCCGCCACGCGGCCGGCTACCTGCGAGGAACCATCGATGAGTGAAGCGCCCTCCCCCGTCGTCGGCATCGTGATGGGCTCCGACTCCGACTGGCCGGTGATGGAGGCCGCGGCCGAGGCACTGGACGAGTTCTCGGTGCCCTACGAGGTCGATGTCGTCTCCGCGCACCGGATGGTGCACGAGATGGTCGCCTACGGCGAGCAGGCCGCCGACCGCGGCCTCAAGACGCTGATCGCGGGCGCGGGCGGCGCCGCCCACCTGCCGGGCATGCTCGCCTCCGTCACCCCGCTGCCGGTGATCGGCGTGCCGGTGCCGCTGAAGTACCTGGACGGCATGGACTCGCTGCTGTCGATCGTGCAGATGCCCGCGGGCGTCCCGGTCGCCACGGTGTCGGTGGCCGGCGCGCGCAACGCCGGGCTGCTGGCCGTACGCATCCTGGCCGCCCATGACGCGGAGCTGCGCACCCGGATGCGCGAGTTCCAGACGTCGCTGACCGAGCAGGCGACGGAGAAGGGCAACCGGCTGCGTGCGAAGGTGAAGGGGACCGCGGGCTTCGGCTTCGCCCGGTAGCCGCGCGGACCGACGACCCGTCGCGGTGCGCACCAGATACATGCGCACCGCCGCACGCACCTGGAGTACTGCCGTGGACCGCCTCCTCGACCGCGCCCGTGACCTGCTGGCCGCCCACCCCGTGGTGGACGGCCACAACGACCTTCCGTGGGCGCTGCGCGAGCAGGTCGCCTACGACCTGGACCGGTTCGACCTGACCGCCGACCAGAGCGCCCGCACCCACACCGACCTCCCGCGGCTGCGGGCCGGCGGGGTGGGCGCGCAGTTCTGGTCGGTGTACGTACCGGTGTCGCTCAAGGGCGGCGCGGCCCTCACCGCGACCCTCGAACAGATCGACGTGGTGCGCCGGTTGGCCGAGCGCCACCCCGACGACCTGTACCTGGCGACCAGCGCCGACGACATGGAGACGGCGCGCGCCTCGGGCCGGATCGCCTCCCTGATGGGCGCCGAGGGCGGGCACTCCATCGACTGCTCGCTGGCCGCGCTGCGCGCCCTGTACGCGTTGGGGGTGCGCTACATGACGCTCACCCACAACGACAACACCCCCTGGGCGGACTCCGCGACCGACGAGCCCGCCGCGCACGGACTGACCGCCTTCGGCGAGGAGGTGGTCCGCGAGATGAACCGGCTGGGCATGCTGGTGGACCTCTCGCACGTCTCCGCCGACACCATGCGCGACGCGCTGCGGGTGTCGCAGGCGCCGGTGCTGTTCTCGCACTCCTCGTCCCGAGCCGTCTGCGACCACCCGCGGAACATCCCCGACGACGTGCTCGCGCTGCTGCCCGGCAACGGCGGCGTGGCGATGGCCACCTTCGTGCCGAAGTTCATCCTGCCGGCCGCGATCGAGTGGACCCTGGAGGCGGACGCGAACATGCGCGCCCACGGCCTGCACCCGCTGGACACCACCCCGGCCGGCATGGCGGTACAGCACGCCTTCGAGGCCGTGCACCCCCGTCCGACCGCCACCGCGGCCACGGTCGCCGACCACCTCGACCACATGCGCGAGGTGGCCGGCATCGACCACCTCGGCATCGGTGGCGACTACGACGGCACCGCCTTCACCCCCACCGACCTCGCCGACGTGGCCGGCTACCCGCACCTGGTCGCCGAACTGCTCGACCGCAACTGGTCCGACGCCGACATCGCCAAGCTCACCTGGCACAACGCCGTACGGGTACTGCGCGACGCGGAGTCGGCGGCGGCCGGGCTGCGCGCCGAGCGGGGGCCGTCGGTGGCGACGATCGGGCAGCTCGACGGCTGATCCGCCCGGCAACCCGCCGGGCAACCCGCCGGGTGACCGTGTCCGTGGGCGGGGCGCGGCGCAGCGGTCGCCTCACCGGGCCCGGCCGCGGCCGGTCGCCGCGCACCGCCTCCGGCTACTGCGGGGCCGCCAGCTCCGCCCACACGGTCTTGCCCGGGCGCTCGCCGTCGCGGACCACGCCCCAGTCCAGGCAGAGCCGCTGCACGATGAACATGCCGTGGCCGCCGGGGCGGCCCGCGCGGTGCGGGGAGCGCGGTGCGGGTTCGCCGCTGCCACCGTCGACGACTTCGAGGCGCAGCGCCTTGCTGTTGCGCAGCAGCCGCAGTTCCTCGGGACCCCCGGCGTGCAGGCACGCGTTGGTGACCAGTTCCGAGACGACCAGCAGCACGTCCTCGGCAGCAGCCCTGCGGTCGGCGGTGGCCCCGGGCAGCCAGCCCCAGTCGCGCAGCGCCTGACGGGTGAAGTCCCTGGCGCGCGGCACGATCCCGCTCTCCCCGGAAAGTGCCAGCCGCCGCGCCGGTTCCGGCGCCCCCGGCTCCACGTCCGGCTCGCTTTCGCCGTCGCCCGCATCAGGGGCGTGGTCACCCGCGGCGTACGGCCGGGTGGTGCTCATCTAGGCCTCACCTCACGGATGTCCGGCTGGGTCCGAACTGTCTTCTGCCCGGTCGATCTCCGGGAACACGCGTCGCACGCGACCAATGCGCGTGCGATCCGGCTCGTCCCTCTCATGCAGCTTGCCCCCGTCCCCGGCCCGGCTACTCCTGGAGTGCCTGGCCGAGCGTCTCGTGCACGGTGAACACCGCGTCTGCGCCGGTGATCTCGAATACCCGTGCGACCATCGGCCGCATGGCCGCCAGGTGCACCGCGCCCCCACGCGCCTCGACCTTCAGCCGCGCCCCGAGCAGGACATTGAGCCCGGTGGAGTCGCAGAACTCCAACCCCGAGCAGTCCACCACCAGACGGATCGCGCCCCCGTCGACGGCCGTGGTGATCGGCCTGGCGAGGAGGTCGGCGGTGTGATGGTCGAGTTCTCCCGACGGGGTGAAAACCGTACTGCTGCCGTGCTGCCCCACCTCGACGTGCAGCCGGCCGAGACCGGCGGTGCCCACCGCCTCGTGGTCCATCTGCTCTCCCTCGCTGCGTCCCTGGTCACACACCCTGCGCCCCCGGGTGACGCGAGGCCGACCCTACGCGTTCCGGGATGCGCGCGGTAGTCGGTCGCGCAACCCCCAGGACTTGCGGGACACCGCCGGATGGCGGTAGGGCTGAAGTACGGCAAAGACATCCGCGCCGCAAGAGAGGGATGAGCGCATGACACCCCGGCTCGGCCCGGAACACGAGCAAGAGCGACAGGGGGGCTTCCCCGCCCGGTGGGAGGGGGTGCTCGGCGAGGAGACGCACGAGACGGCACACGCCGGCCTCGAACACGTCCGCCTCGAACATGCCGGTCGCGAACACAGCCTCGACCATGCCGGCCCCGAACTCGACGGGCTGCCCGAGATCCCGCCCTACGACGAGATCGGCCCGGTCGACGCGCGGGCGCTGTCCAAGACGCTCTTCGGCCGCCTCCAGTCCCTGGAGGAGGGCACCGGCGAGTACAGCTACGTCCGCAACACGCTCGTCGAGCTGAACCTGGCGCTGGTGAAGTTCGGCGCCTCCCGGTTCCGCAGCCGCAGCGAACCCATGGAGGACATCATCCAGGTCGGCACGATCGGCCTGATCAAGGCGATCGACCGGTTCGAGCTGGCCCGCGGGGTGGAGTTCCCGACCTTCGCGATGCCGACGATCGTCGGCGAGATCAAGCGGTTCTTCCGCGACACCTCGTGGTCGGTGCGGGTGCCGCGGCGGCTCCAGGAACTGCGGCTGGACCTCGCCAAGGCCGGCGACGAACTGGCCCAGCAGCTCGACCGCACCCCGACCGTGCGCGAACTGGCCGACCGGCTCGACCTGCCCGACCACGAGGTGATCGAGGGCATGGCGGCGAGCAACGCGTACACCGCCAGTTCGCTGGACGCCCAGCCCGCCGAGGACGACCCCGAGGGCGCGCTCGCCGACCGGATCGGCTACGAGGACCACGACCTCGAAGGCGTCGAGTACCTCGAGTCGCTGAGGCCGCTGATCGCCAAGCTGCCGGCCCGGGACCGGACCATCCTGTCGCTGCGCTTCGTCGGCAACCTGACCCAGTCCGAGATCGGCGAGGAACTGGGCATCTCCCAGATGCACGTCTCCCGCCTGCTCAGCCGCACCCTCGCCCGGCTGCGCCGCGGCCTGCTGGTCGAGGACTAGTGCCGTGACCGGCACCGGGACCGGCGTCCGGATCTCCGCTCACCGGCCCCGCTGACCGCCCGCCGTGGGGTGATCACCTGGGCCGGTTACCGTACTCGGCCCTGCTCGTCTCGATCTCCACGTGGTGCTCGACGGCCCAGCCTGCGAGCGTCAGCGCGGGCGGGATGAGGCCCTTGCCCATGCCGCGGGTCAGGGCGATCGGGGCGCTGGAGGTGCTCGGCGCGCTCGGGCTCGTACTGCCGCCGCTGACCGGCATCGCGGTCGTGCTCGCGGCCGCGGCCGCGATCGGCCTGGTCCTGGTACAGATCGGCGGCATGGAGTTGCACCTGTCGCACAGCGAGGTGCGGGAGATCGGGCTCAACATCGCCCTGCTGGTGCTGGCCGCGGTGGCCGCGTGGCTGGGGACGTCCCTGCTCCGACCTCTGCTCCGACCTCTGCTGTGACCGCCGCGTACCGCACCCGACCGGGGCGGCGGGGCGCCGCCCGCACCAGCGCGCCTGCCGCTACCGGTTCCCCACGTTCGACACCTCCGCCGCCTTCGCCGCCTCGGCGCCGAACTGCCCTGCGGCCAGCCGCTCTTCGAGGCGCTTCCCCTCGATGTCCGGGTCGGGCACCCAGCGGGAGAACCACTTGGGGTGGTACCAGATCCGCCCGCCGATGATCGCCATCACCGCCGGGACCAGGGTGAGTCGCACCACGAAGGCGTCGAGGAACACGCCGACCGCGAAGCTGAAGCCGATCGCCTGGATGGTCGGATCGCTGGTGAACATGAAGGCCACGAAGATCGAGAACATGATCAGCGCGGCCGCGGTGACCACCCGGGCCGACAGCGCGGTGCCGCGCTGCACCGCCGCGCGGGCGTCGCCGTGCCGGGTGAACTCCTCCTTGATCCGTGAGACGACGAACACCTCGTAGTCGCTGGACAGTCCGAAGATGATCGCGAGCATGATGATCGGCAGGAAGCTGATCGTCTCGCTCGGGGTGATGCCCAGCAGCTGCCGGCCCCAGCCCCACTGGAAGACCGCCACCTGGGCGCCCAGCGCGGCGGCCATCGACAGCAGGAAGCCGACGATCGACTTCAGCGGCACCAGGATGGTCCGGAAGGCGAAGGTCAGCAGGACGAACGCCAGGCCGACGACGGCGATCAGGAAGACCGGCAGCGCGCTGGACAGCTTCGCGGACACGTCGATGTTGGAGGCCGTGGTGCCGCCGACGAGGATGTGCGCGCCGGTGCCGGACTCGATCGTCGTCCGGTTGTCGCGCAGGGTGTGCACCAGGTGTTGGGTGGCGGAGTCGTTCGGCCCGGACTTCGGGATCACCCGGATCAGCGCCACATCGTTCTGCGCGGCCAGCGGGGTGACCTGGACGACGTCGGCCTGCCGGCCGAGTGCGGCCGAGATCTTCAACGTGTCGGACGGCGAGGAGACGTCCTGCGCGACGACCAGCAGCGGGCCGTTGAAACCGGGCCCGAAGCCCTCGGTGGTCAGGTCGTACGCCTTGCGCTGGGTGTTGTCGGTCGGCTGGGAGGCGCCGGACGGCAGGCCGAGCCGGATGCTCCCGGCGGGGATGGCCAGCGCGCCGAGCAGCACCACGCCGACCACGGTGACGAGCACCCGGTGGCGTACGACGAACCGCGACCAGCCGGCGCCCGCGGTGCTGTTCGGGTCGGCGGCGGAGCGGCGGGCCACCCGCTCGGCGTGCGCGCCGAACTTGGGCAGCCGGGTGAAGCGGGCGACCCGGCGCCCGGCGAAGCCGAGCAGCGCGGGCAGCAAGGTGAGCGCGATGAGCAGTGCCACCGCGACCGAGGCGGCCGCGGCCAGGCCCATGACGGTCAGGAACGGGATGCCGACCACGGTCAGCCCGCACAGCGCGATGATCACGGTGAGCGCGGCGAAGACCACCGAACTGCCCGCGGTGCCCATCGCCAGCGGCACGGACTCCTCCGGTGACACGCCGCGCAGCAGGTTGGCGCGGTGCCGGGACAGGATGAACAGGCCGTAGTCGATACCGCAGGACAGGCCGAGCATCAGGGCGACGGTGGTGGAGGCGGAGGCGATGCTGATGACCGAGGCCGCCGCCGTGACGCCCATCAGGGTGGTGATCACCCCGATGATCGCGCTGAGGATCGGCATGCCGGCGGCGGCGAACGCACCGAAGGTGATCATCAGGATGCCGAAGGCGATCACCAGGCCGACCAGTTCGGGCGTCTCGGAGATCTCGAAGCGCCAGCCCGGGAAGACGCTGCCGTTGTACTCGACCTGTACGCCGGAGGCGCGCACCGGCTTCATCGCGTCCTTCACGGCGTCGAGGTTGGCGTCCTTGACGTCCGGCGGCTTCGCGGTCCACTGGACCTGGCCGAGCGCGATCCTGCCGTCCTTGGAGACCAGATGCCCGATGAACGGGTCCACGGACTTCGACACCTGGGGCACGGACTTCAGCTTGTCCATCGCCGTGCGGATCTCGTCCCGGACCGCGGGGGTGGTGACCTTGGCGCCGTTCTCGGCCGCGAAGACGATGGTGCTCTGCCCGCCGCTGAACGCGGGGAGCTTGGCGCTCAGCACATCGGACGCCTTCTGCGCCTCGGTGCCCGGGATCGTGAAGTCGTCGTCCGTCTTGCCGCCGCTCACCTGGGCGAGCGTGATGGCGGCGATCGCGGCCACCAGCCACAAAACGAGAACGAGGACGCGCCGCCGGTAGGAGAAGCGAGCGAGGCGGTACAGATAGCTGGACATATGTGTCTTCCCACGTCTCCCGTGTGTCCGGCGGCAGGTCGGCGCGGATACCGTCCCGCTCGACGACGCTAGGCTTTCACTAGCCGATCGTCAAGCGAATGACTGGCCGTCGGCAGGCGATTCACCAGCCGAAGGCCAGTGAAATCGTCATGCCGGGATACGCCGGGCGACGCGGGCGCGCAGGTGGGACAGCAGGTCCGGCGGCATAGCGGCGGCATAGCGACGTCGCGGCGCGCGAGCTGGTGACGCTGCGTCCGGTGGCTTGTATGCTGCGGATTCAAGGGGACGAAGGAGGAACGCAGCCATGGCGACGTCGGCCAAGGGCCTGACCAGTCGCGCGGCGCAGGCCGAGCAGACCCGGCAGCAGATCCTCGACACAGCCCAGCGGCTCTTCTCCGAACTCGGCTACAGCGCGACCTCGCTCCAGATGATCGCGGACGAGCTGGGTCTGACGAAGGCAGCCGTCTACTACCACTTCCGGGCGAAGAACGACATCCTGCACGCGGCCCTGCTGCCCGGCATCGAACGGATGAGCACACTGCTGGACGAGGCGGCGGCCATGCGGGGCCGGCGGGCCAGGACCGAGCACGTGGTGCACGGCTTCGTGGACTTCCTCATCGCCAACCGGCAGAACATGGTGATGTCCGCCACCGACCCCGAACGGCCCGAGCACGCGCACAAGTCCCATGTGTCCACGCTGCGCGAGCGCGGCCTCCACCTGCTCTTCGGCGAGCAGCCGAACGGCGCCGAACGGCTCGCCTACAACGCCGTGTTCACCGTGCCCGACTGCCTGGCCGAGCTGACGGACCTCACCGACCGCGAACTGCGCGAGGCGCTCACCTCGACCCTGCTGCGCATCCTGCGGGTGCCACCCGCCCGGGCCTGAGCAGCAGCACGGCCGGCAGCGCGGCGGGTACGGCCCCCCGGGCCCGGCCGGCTGACGAGCGGCTACGGCACCGGGTGCTCCGGGCGGACCCGCTCGCCCGCCTGCCATACCGCCGCGGTGAGCGGGACGCCCGGGCGGTAGGCGAGGTGCACATGGGTGGGGGCGTCCAGCAGGTGCAGGTCGGCCCTGGCGCCGGGGGCGACGGTGCCGACATCGGTACGGCGCAGGGCCCGCGCGCCGCCGAGGGTGGCGGCGCGGACCGCCTCGTCGGGGGACATGCCCATGTCGCGGACGGCGACGGCGATACAGAAGGGCATCGAGGACGTGAACGACGATCCGGGGTTGCAGTCGGTGGACAGCGCCACGGTCGCGCCCGCGTCGAGGAGGCGCCGGGCATCGGGATAGGCGGCGCGGGTGGAGAACTCGGCGCCCGGCAGCAGCGTGGCGACGGTCCCGCCGCTCGCGAGGGCCTCGACGTCGGCGTCCGTGAGGTGGGTGCAGTGGTCGGCCGAGGCGGCGCCGAGTTCGACGGCGAGCCGGACCCCCGGGCCGTGGCCGAGCTGGTTGGCGTGCACGCGCGGGGTCAGGCCGCGGGCGAGGCCCGCTTCGAGGACCGCGCGCGCCTGGTCCCCGTCGAAGGCGCCCCGTTCGCAGAACACGTCGATCCAGCGGGCGTGCGGCGCGCACGCGTCGAGCATCGGGCCGGTGACGAGGGCGACGTATCCGGCCGGGTCGTCGGCGTACTCGGGGGCGACCACGTGGGCGCCGAGGTACGTGGTCTCCGGGGTCTGCTCGGCCGCGATCCGCAGCGCGCGGGCCTCGTCGTGCACGGTGAGGCCGTAGCCGGACTTGACCTCGACCGTGGTGGTGCCCTGCCGCCGGGCTTCGGCGAGGTAGCGGGCGAGGTTGCCGGCGAGTTCGGCGTCGGAGGCGGCCCGGGTGGCCGCCACGGTGGTACGGATGCCGCCCGCGCTGTAGGGGCGCCCGGACATCCGCGCGGCGAACTCCGCGCCGCGGTCGCCGGCGAAGACCAGGTGCGCGTGGGAGTCCACGAACCCGGGCAGCAGCGCGCGACCGCCGGCGCCGACCCGATTGTCAGTGGTGGGTGCTTTGCTTGACGGACCGGTCCAGACGACGCGGTCGCCCTCGATGACGACGGCGGCGTCCGGGATCAGGCCGAGAGGGTTGTCCGCGCTGGTGAGGGAGGGATCGTTGGTGATCAGGCTGCCGATGTCGGTGATGGCCGTGCTGACCGTCATGGCCTGCTCCTTCGTGGTGCTCGCGTGGGCATGGACACTCGCGGTGGCGCGGGTGCCCGCCGCAGTTCAGGGCCGTTTCGCGGGGGCACGGGGGTCCTCCGCGGCGCGGCTGCGACCGGCGGGTTCCCGTATCCCCGCGGGTGGCCGCTGCGGCGGGCCGGGCCGGCCGCGGCGACGGACCGCTGGTCGGGGCGGCGGTTCGGCGGCCGCCCGCCGGACGGGCTTCGCACGCGGGTGGCCCGCCCTCAGCCGCGCACGGCGGCGATCGCGGTGGCCAGCGCGCCCGCCACGTCCGGCACGAGCAGGTGCCGTCCGTCCGCCACGACCTGACGGCCCGCCACCACCGTGTGCCGTACGTCCGCCGCGGTCGCCGCGAATACCGCGGTCTCGGCGCCGAGCCGGGGCGGTGGCCCCGCGGTGCGGACCGAGTCCAGCGCGATCGTGGTGAAGTCGGCGAGCGCGCCGTGCTCCAGCCGGCCCGCGTCGGGCCAGCCGAGGCAGGCGTGGCCGTCCGCGGTGGCCGCACGCAGCAGGCCGGCCGCGGTCCAGTGGCCGCGGGTCCGGGTGCGCAGCCGCTCGTTCAGCTCCATCGCGCGGGCCTCCTCCAGCAGGTCCACCACGGCGTGGCTGTCGCTGCCCAGGGTCAGCGGGCTGCCGGCCCGCTGAAGGGCGGGCGCGGGGCCGATCCCGTCGGCGAGGTCGCGTTCGGTGGTGGGGCACATGCACACCGCGGTGCGCGAGCCGCCGAGGAGCGCGATGTCGTCGTCGGTGAGGTGGGTGGCGTGCACCGCGGTGGTGTTCGGGCCCCAGAAGCCCGCGTCGGCGAGCAACCGGGCCGGGGTGCGGCCGTGCACGGCCAGGCACGCCTCGTTCTCGGCGGGCTGCTCGGACAGGTGGATGTGGACCGGCACGTCCCTGGTGCGCTCCGCGAAGGCGGCGTAGCCGTCGCGGTCGGAGAAGGCCCGCACCGAGTGCAGTGCCGCCCCGATCCTGGCGTGCCCACCGCCCTTGAGCCGCGACCAGCGGTCGTACCACCGGTCGGCCGTGCCGTCGCCGAAGCGCTTCTGCACGCCTTCCAGCGGGCGATAGCCGTCGTCCGCCAGGCCGCCGCGCAGGTAGGCGGTGTCCAGCAGGGTGATCCGGATGCCCGCGTCGGCGGCGGCCGCGATCAGTGCCTCCCCCATCGCGTTGGGGTCGGCGTACACGGTGCCGTCCGGCTGGTGGTGCAGGTAGTGGAACTCGCCGACGCAGGTGATGCCCGCGAGCGCCATCTCGGCGTAGACCGCGCGGGCCAGGTCGAAGTAGGAGTCGGGGGTGAGCTGCCCGGCGGTGGCGTACATGGTCTCGCGCCAGGTCCAGAAGGTGCCGCCGCCGGTCTGGGCGGTGCCGCGCAGCGCGCGGTGGAAGGCGTGGCTGTGCGCGTTGGCCAGGCCCGGCACGGTCAGGCCGCGCAGCGCGGTGGCGCCGGGCGGCGGGGCGGCGGCGCCGGTGCGCACCTCGGTGATCCGGCCGTCGTCGGCGGTCAGCAGGACGCCCGGCTCGACCCGCTGGTCGAGCCAGGCGTGCTCCAGCCAGTACGTCACCGGCACGCGAGCCCCTCCAGTACGTCGGCGAGCGCGGTGACGCCCGCGGCGCAGTCGTCCTCGGCCGCGAACTCCGCCGGCGAGTGCGAGACGCCGGTGGGGTTGCGTACGAACAGCATGGCGGTCGGCACCGCCGAGGCGAGGATTCCGGCGTCGTGTCCCGCGCCGGTCGGCAGCACCGGGGCGGGCGCGTCCGTGCCGAGCAGGACGGCGAGCCGGTCGCGCAGGGCGTGCGCGAACTCGACCTCCGGGGTGAAGGACTCGCGGACCACCTCGACGGCGACGCCGTCGCGGGCGCCGCCCTCCCGGGCGGCCTGCTCGATCCCGGCCACGACCGAAGCGAGGGTCTCCTCGTCGGCGGCGCGGGAGTCGAGCCAGCCGCGGACGAGGGAGGCGATGGCGTTGACGCCGCCTGGTTCCACCGCGATCTTGCCGAAGGTGGCGAGCGCGCCGGCCAGCCGGGCCTGCTCGCGGGCGGCGAGCACCGTGCCGGCGTAGGTCAGCATCGGGTCGCGCCGGTCCTCCAGCCGGGTGGTGCCCGCGTGGTTGGCCTCGCCGCGGAAGTCGAAGCGCCAGCGGCCGTGCGGCCAGATCGCGGAGGCCACGCCGACCGGGTGGCCGCCGAGGTCGAGGGCGCGGCCCTGCTCCACGTGCAGTTCGACGAACGCGCCGACGCGGGCGAGGCGTTCGGGGTCCGCGCCGATCGCGTCGGGGTCGTATCCGGCCCGTTCCATCGCGCGGGCCAGCGTCACACCGTCGGCGTCGCGCAGTTCGCGCGCGTCCTCGGCGGTGAGCCGGCCCGCGGTCAGCCGGGAGCCGACGCAGGCCAGGCCGAAGCGGGCGCCCTCCTCGTCGCCGAAGTTCACCACGGCGAGCGGCCGACGCGGCGCGGCACCCCGCGCGCGCAGCTCGTCGACCGCGGCGAAGGAGGAGACGACACCGAGCGGGCCGTCGAAGGCACCGCCGTCGGGCACGGAGTCCAGGTGCGAGCCGGTGACCACGGCGTCACCGGCCGCGGGGTCGCCGAGCCAGGCCCACTGGTTGCCGTTGCGGTCGATCTCGTAGTCCAGGCCGCGGACGCCGGCCTGCTCGCGGAACCAGGCGCGGCAGTCGGTGTCGGCGGGCGTCCAGGCGTAGCGGCGGTAGCCGCCGCTGCCGGCGTCGCGGCCGACCGCGGCCAGCTCCCGCCACATCGTCTGGAACCCGGGCGCAGAAAGGCCGGCCCGTCCGGCGTTCGAGGACCGGGGTGGGAGGGCGGCGCCCGCCGGCCCGCTGGAGGCGGGCGGGCGCATGTCGTCGGTGTCGCTCACCGCTGGTGCTCCTCCCGCATGGGCACCCGTACGCCCCGCTGCTCGGCCACTTCCTCGGCGCGGTCGTACCCGGCGTCCACGTGCCGGATGACGCCCATCCCGGGGTCGTTGGTGAGCACGCGGCGGATCTTCTCCGCGGCGAGCGGGGTGCCGTCGGCGACGGTGACCTGGCCGGCGTGGATGCTGCGGCCGATGCCGACGCCGCCGCCGTGGTGGATCGATACCCAGGAGGCGCCCGAGGCGACGTTGACCATGGCGTTGAGCAGCGGCCAGTCGGCGATGGCGTCGGAGCCGTCGAGCATGCCCTCGGTCTCCCGGTAGGGGGAGGCGACGGAGCCGGCGTCCAGGTGGTCGCGGCCGATGACGACGGGCGCCTTGAGCGTGCCGTCGGCGACCATCTCGTTGAACCGCTCGCCGGCGCGGTCCCGTTCGCCGTAGCCGAGCCAGCAGATACGGGCGGGCAGGCCCTGGAAGTGGACGCGTTCGCCGGCCAGTTTGATCCAGCGGGCCAGCGACTCGTTCTCGGGGAAGAGGTCGAGGATCGCCCGGTCGGTGTGGTGGATGTCGGCGGGGTCGCCGGACAGCGCGGCCCAGCGGAAGGGGCCCTTGCCCTCGCAGAACAGCGGGCGGATATAGGCGGGCACGAAGCCGGGGAAGGCGAACGCCCGCTCGTATCCGGCGAGTTGGGCCTCGCCGCGGATGGAGTTGCCGTAGTCGAAGACCTCGGCGCCGGCGTCCTGGAAGCCGACCATCGCCTCCACGTGCCGGGCCATGGACTCACGGGCCCGCAGCGTGAAGTCGGCCGGCTTCTCGGCCGCGTAATCGGCCATGTCGGCGAGGTCCATGCCGAGCGGGAGGTAGGCGAGCGGGTCGTGCGCGGAGGTCTGGTCGGTGACGATGTCGATGGGTGCGCCCATGGCGAGCAGCCGCGGGACGATGTCGGCCGCGTTGCCGAGGACGCCGATGGACAGCGGGCGGCGGGCGTCGCGGGCCTCGGTGGCCAGGCGCAGCGCGTGGTCGAGGGAGTCGGCGCGCACGTCGAGGTATCGGTGCTCGATCCGGCGATCGATGGCGCGCGGGTCGCAGTCGACGCAGATGACCACGCCGCCGTTCATGGTCACGGCGAGCGGCTGGGCGCCGCCCATGCCGCCGAGGCCGGCGGTGAGGGTGATGGTGCCGGCCAGGCTGCCGCCGAACCGCTTGGCGGCGACCGCGGCGAAGGTCTCGTAGGTGCCCTGGAGGATGCCCTGGGTGCCGATGTAGATCCACGAGCCCGCGGTCATCTGCCCGTACATGGTCAGGCCGAGCGCTTCGAGGCGGCGGAACTCCTCCCAGGTGGCCCAGTCGCCGACCAGGTTGGAGTTGGCGATCAGCACCCGGGGCGCCCACTCGTGCGTCTGCATGACGCCGACCGGGCGGCCGGACTGGACGAGCATGGTCTCGTCCTGCTTCAGGCCGCGCAGGGTGCGCACCATCGCGTCGAAGGAGTTCCAGTCGCGGGCCGCCTTGCCGGTGCCGCCGTAGACGACGAGCTTTTCGGGGTGCTCGGCGACCTCGGGGTCCAGGTTGTTCTGGAGCATCCGCAGCGCGGCCTCCTGCTGCCAACCCTGGGCGCTCAGTTCCGTGCCGCGCGGTGCGCGTACCGGCCTCGGTCCGGTCATCGGGCAAGCCTCCTCATGGTGGCGGCGTGGTGGCGGGACATGGTGCGCGCGCCGCCGGGCGGCGCACCCGTAGCAAGATATTCACATCCTCGTCTGCTGAATACCTCTAGTCAACAGGACCCGGGTGGAAGTCCCGCCCGGGAAGGTGGTGGGATGGCCGGTATGACGGATGAGGTGGGGATACGGCGAGGGCACGCGCTGCGAGCCGCGGTGGAGCAGGGGCTGGCCGGGGAGGCCGAACCGGTGGTCGGATTGCTGGACATAGCGGGGATCGCCGACTCGGCGACGGCCCTGCATGCCGCGTTCGCCACTCCCGGGGTCGCCGTGACCCATACCTTCGCGGTGAAGGCCGCCTCGCTGGTGCCGGTGCTCGGGCTGCTCGCCGAGTGCGGGCTCGGCGCGGAGGTGGCGAGCCCCGGCGAGCTCGCGCTGGCCCGCGCGGCGGGCATCCCGGCGGAGCGGACCGTGCTGGACTCCCCCGCCAAGACCCTCGCCGAACTGCGCGAGGCCCTCGAACTCGGTATCGCGGTCAACGCGGACAACCCCGAGGAGCTGGCCCGGATCGACCGCCTGCGCGAGTCGACGCCCTCCGGTTCGCCCCTCGGCCTCCGGGTCAACCCGCAGGTCGGCGGTGGCAGCATCGGGGCGATGAGCACGGCCACCGCCAGTTCCAAGTTCGGTGTGGCACTGCGCGACCCGGGCGCGCTGGAATGGGTCCTGGACGCGTACGCGCAGCGGCCGTGGCTCAACCGGCTGCACACCCACACCGGTTCACAGGGCGTGCCGCTGGAACTCATGGTCGCCGGCGTGCGGGCGGCCTACGAGCTGGCCGAGCGGATCAACACCGCCGCCGGACGGCAGCAGGTCACCGCCCTCGACATCGGCGGCGGCCTGCCGGTGAACTTCGGCTCCGACGAGACGGTGCCGTCCTTCGCCGACTACGCCGACCTGCTGCGCACGGAGATCCCCGGGCTCTTCGACGGGCGCTACGGCATCGTCACGGAGTTCGGCCGCTCCCTGCTCGCCAAGAACGGCACAGTGCTGGCGCGGGTCGAGTACGCGAAGTCGGCCGGCGGGCGGCCGATCGCCGTCACCCACGCCGGCGCCCAGGTCGCCACCCGTACGGTGTTCGTACCCGACTCCTGGCCGATCCGCGTGCTCGCCCTCGACGCCGACGGCGCGCAGAAGACCGGCGAAGCCGTGGTGCAGGATGTGGCCGGGCCCTGCTGCTTCGCCGGCGACCTCGTCGCCAAGGGGCGCGCCCTTCCGCTGCTGGCGTCCGGCGATCATGTGGCGCTGCTCGACACCGGTGCGTACTACTTCTCCAACCACTTCGCCTACAACTCGCTGCCCCGGCCCGCGGTGTACGGGTACTCCGTCCTGGCCGACGGTGCCATCGCGTTCTCGCCCGTGCGGGCGGCGCAGACCCAGGAGGAGCTCCTCTCGGAGAGCGGCGCCGCCTTCCCGCCCCTGCGGCTCCAGTCGTAAATACGGAGGGGCAAGGGGTACGGGTACGGAGGGGCCGCGCCGTCTCGGGTGCGGCCCGCTCCCGGCCACAGGCCGGGAGCGGGCCGGGGGTGACCGTCCTTCCGCGGAAGAACCCGCACGCACCGACGAGCGCGCGGCGAGCTCCCCCAGAGGGGGTCGGCCACCCACCGGCAGGTGGTCCCTCGGCCGACAGAACAGGGCCACCCGGGAGGTCAGGGGCGGCGCCTGCCGCCTCCGGGGGCCGCGTCGCCGGCGGCGATCCCCGTGAGCTGGTAGAGCGCGGGGTTGCCGTCGGGGCGGAACCACAAGAGCGCGTCGCGGGAGCGCTCGATGCGGGCGACCCCGCGGGACCGTAGCCACAGGCCGGCGCCGGCACCCCCGAGGAGCATGCCGGCCGCGCAGGGCAGGACGAGGTTCGCGGCGGCGGCGACCACGAACGCGGCCAGCAGCCACCAGCGACGGCGGTGCAGCCAGGCCCGGGCGGTGACCTTGCGGTCCTGGAGGAAGACGGCCTTCGCCGCGCGCGAGGCGCCCTTGGCACGTTCGGCGTGTCGGCGGCCGCGGACGAAGAAGGCCGTCGCCGCGGCGATGACGAACAGCGCGGCACCGGCGAGCACACCGATCCGGCGGCCCGTCGGGCTGAACGTCACAGCGGTGCCCGGCACCGCGGCGATCACGCCCAGCCACCACAGCCAGCCCGCCGCCACGCGCACCGTCACCGCCACCCGCGCCAATGTGTAGGCCCCGCGCACCACGTCGCGCTCCCTCCGTCGTCGTCCCGGCCCGCCGTCCGACTGGTAAGGCGGCACCGGCCAAGTGCTGGGGAGGGAGACTACTTCGCCATTCTCAGATTTTCGTTAAACCGGATGTCATCCCGCTGAGCACAACCTTTTGCCGGGGCCGGTGGTCGCATGAGGTGTTCCGTACCACCGTTGTGTTCCAAGGGGCTTGGGGGAAGATCCCGTGATTCCGCTACTCAACTGGCGCCGTTCGGCCGCCGCGCTGACCGCCTTCGCGGTCGCGCTGCTCGGCGCCGCCGCGGTCCAGCCGCCCGCGCACGCGGCCGACGGGCCCACTCTGCCGTTCCAGATACAGAAGACCAGCGTGGGGGTGCCGCAGCCGGACAACTCGGGTGACCCGCCACAGATCAGTTGGGCGCTCGCCCCTCCGAAGAGCGGCCCCACCGTCACGAACGTGGTCGTCTCGCTGGACCTCTCCGGGATCAGTTCCTTCATCACCGCCAACGACGGGTACCCCGACGACATCGTCACCTGGAAGAGCGCCGAACTGGGCGTCGGCGGCGCGGGCGGCCTGGTCGACCTCCACGCCAAGCCGGGCGCCGCGCTGGGCACCACGGGCACCGCGGTCCTGTCCGGCACCGCGGACAACGCGACGATCACCCCTCTCACCGTGCGGGTCACCGTCGGCGCGGTCGGGCTGGTGGTCAACCAGCCGGCCAAGGTCGACCACGCCAAGCCGGGCGACAGCCTCAACGCGCCCCTCACCATCGCGAACACCGGACAGCTCGCGGCCGACGGCGCCGACCTTCAGGTGACCACCACCGAAGGGCTCGACTACGCGCAGCACTTCTCCAACTGCGTCTACAGCAAGCAGACCACCGACAACGGCTTCCCGACGCTGAACAACAACGCGGTCTGCCATTTCGCCACCACCATCGAGCCCGGCAAGAAGTACCGGCTGTCCACCCCGGTGGGCATCGACGTGACCAGCAGCGCGATGTGGGACCTGGTCCGCTTCCAGGTCAGCCCGAAGCCGGGCACGCCGACCGGCAACAACATCCGCGCGGACGGCCCGGTGCTCTCGCTCGTGCCGGACGGCACCGCCCCCGGCGGCGAGGAGAAGACCGCCGACTGGACGATCAACACCGACAACACCGCGGACGTCGTGGCCGGTGGCGACACCGTCAGTGGCAAGCCCGGCGACAAGGTGCAGGTCGTCGCGTCGATGCGGAACAAGGGCCCCGCCGGCGTGGACATCGAGAACACCGACGACCAGCTCGGCGTCATGTTCGACGTCCCCAAGGGCACCACCGTGGTGAAGATCCCCAAGCCCTGCTACACGTGGGGAGAGGACGGTCCCCACGATCAGAAGCTCGGGGCGCCCAAGTACATCTGCTGGGTCAACCCGCCGCTGCGGGTCGGCGAGGTCGTGAAGATGCCGTTCACCCTGCGGATCGACGCCGACGCGCCCGCGCTCGCCACGGGCACGGTGCGGGCCACCACCGTCTACGACAGCGGGCTGGCCTTCGACCCCGACATGTCCAACAACACCGCCCCGGTGACCGTCCACGTCAAGGGCGGCGCGACGGCCCCGCCGGCCTCCTCGGCCGGCGGCACCAGCACGGGCGGCACCTCGGGCGGCAACCAGCTCACCGCCCAGACCGGCACCGGCAGCACGACGGGCGCCAGCACCGGCTCCACCGGCTCCACCGGCTCGCTCGCCTCGACCGGCAGCAACGGCACCCGGCTGCTCACCTGGTTGGGGGCGGCCGCCCTCGCCTTCGGCGTCGCGGCCTTCGCCCTCGCCCACAGCCGCAGGACCCGCCGCGCGACCACCGGCGCCTGATCGAGGCGTCCACGGTCCGCGCGGCACCCGCACCACCCGTGGCCCGCGGGGGCGTTCACTCCATGAACACCCCGCGGGCCGCGGCATGTGCGTCGAACTCCTCCAGTCGCGCCTGCGCGTCCGGCAGGTCGTCGCACATCGACTCCAGCAGCACCCGGCCCAGCAGCATCGGCGCGCACGCCGTGTCGAAGGCCAGCCCGGTGCCGACAGCCGCGGGCAGCAGCAGGTCGCTGTGCGCGGCCACCGGTGCGAACGCGCTGTCCGCGACGGTGACCACGGTCAGCCCGGCCGCCCGCGCGTAGCCGAGCGCGTCGGCCACCTCTCGCGGGTGCCGGGGCAGCGCGAAGCACAGCAGGGCGCTCGCGCCCGCCCGGACCGCCGCGTCGATCCGGTCGGCGAGCATGGTGCCGCCCTCGTCCAGCAGCCGCACATCGGGGTGCACCTTCGCCGCGAAGTACGCGAACCCGCGTGCCTGGGCGCCGGCCGCCCGCAGCCCCAGCACCGGCAGCGGCCTGGAACCGGCGAGTACCGCTCCGGCCCTGGCCACCGGCTCCGGGTCGGCCAGCAACTCGACCAGGTGCCGAAGGTTCTCGATCTCGGCGTGCACCGCCTGCTGGTACTCGTTGTACACGGTCGTGCCGGCCGGATCGGGTGCCGGCGCCACCTCGCGCAGGTGCTTGCGCAGCGCCGGGTACCCGTCGAAGCCGAGGGCGACCGCGAACCGGGTCACGGACGGCTGGCTGACCCCCGCGAGTTCGGCCACTTCCACGCTGGACAGGAAGGCCGCCTCGTCCGCCTCGCGCACCAGGCAGTGCGCGATGCGCCGCTGGGTCGGCG
>NZ_JACEGK010000027.1:0-26623 GCF_056859195.1 Streptomyces sp. NH27 | reverse complement strand
CCCCAGACCCCCGCGAGCCCGCCGCCGGCCAGGCCGTCCGCCCCTCCGCGCCCGGCCTGGGACCCGCCGCCCGCCGAGACCCCGCCGCCCTGGCTGCGGCCCACGATCCGGATACGGCTGACCGTCCTGTACGGCGGGATGTTCCTGATCGCCGGCGTCGTGCTGCTGTGGATCATCTACCTGCTGGCCGCGCAGGCCATCCACAAGGGTGCCGAGCTGCCCTTCGAGATCGCCGGGATCCAGATCCGCTCGGTGGCGGGCAGCTGCGTCCAGGTCACCCCGCAGACCACCAACGAGCAGGTGATCCAGGCGATCAACGCCTGCATGCAGCACCAGCGCGATGTGGCGCTCGGCACGCTGCTCAAGCGCTCCTTGCTGGCCCTGATCGGCCTGGCCGTGGTCGCCTTCGCCTTCGGCTACGTGATGGCCGGCCGGGTGCTGTCGCCGCTCGGCCGGATCACCCGCACCGCCCGCAGCGTGGTCGGCTCCGACCTCAAGCGCCGGATCGAGCTGGACGGCCCGGACGACGAGCTCAAGGAGCTCGCCGACACCTTCGACGGCATGCTGGACCGGCTGGAGCGCTCCTTCACCGCCCAGCGCCGCTTCGTCGCGAACGCCTCGCACGAGCTGCGCACCCCGCTGGCGATCAACCGCACCCTGCTGGAGGTGCAGCTCGCCGACCCGGACGCCTCGCCCGACCTCCAGCAGCTCGGCAAGACCCTGCTGGCCACCAACGAGCGCAGCGAGCAGCTCGTGGAGGGCCTGCTGCTGCTCGCCCGCAGCGAGAACGAGATCGTGGACCGCAAGGCCGTCGACCTCGCCGAGGCGGCCTCCAGAGCCCTTGAGCAGACCCGTGGGGAGGCCGGGGCGAAGGGCGTGATGCTGCGCGAGTCGCTGGCTCCCGCGGTCGTGCAGGGCAACGGGGTGCTGCTGGAGCGGATCGCGCTGAACCTGGTGCAGAACGCCGTGCGCTACAACGTCCCGGCCGATGGCTGGGTCGATGTGACCACCAGCGCGGAGCACGGCCAGGCACTCCTGGTGGTGGCGAACACCGGACCGGTCGTTCCCGCCTACGAGGTGGACAACATGTTCGAGCCCTTCCGCCGGCTGCGCACCGAGCGCACCGGCAGCGACAAGGGCGTCGGGCTCGGGCTGTCCATCGCCCGCTCGGTCGCCAGAGCGCACGGCGGGGTGATCACCGCCTCGCCGCGCGAGGGAGGCGGCCTGGTCATGAGGGTCGCGATCCCGATGTGAGGTGCGGTGAACTCCTGTGACAGGCTGTGAACCGCGTCACGCCCGGCCGAGCCCGACTCGCCGCGCCGACCGGGGCGCTGTTCGCTTTGCGAGTAATTGACACTTCTGGCGCGGCCGGCGCACACCTGTGATCGATTGCACACGGCTCTCTCACAGTGTGTACGCTCGGTGATCACAGATCTGGGAGAAACGACCGTAAATTCCATGTTTCCGCAGGTCATGATCACGGGAAGTACACGGAGAGGCATCCATGGCGGATGACTTTCGGACCGCCACGGACCATGATCGGCCACCCTTGCGCTCACCTCTTCGGGGGCGTTGTCGGGTGTCGATTGAGTAACGGGCCTTGATGTGAGGCAAAATCTCCGCCTCGGGTCGGGCACAAGTCCGGCCTCCCGCGCGTTACGGCGCTGGAGACACCACAGACACCCACAGGGGGAGAGCGAAATGGCTACGGATTACGACACCCCACGCAAGACCGACGATGACGTCAATGAGGACAGCATCGAGGAGCTGAAGGCACGGCGGAACGAGAAGTCGACCTCCGCGGTCGACGTCGACGAGTTCGACCAGGCCGAGTCCCTCGAGCTGCCCGGCGCCGACCTCTCCAACGAGGAGTTGTCGGTCCGCGTGCTGCCACGGCAAGCGGACGAATTCACCTGCATGAGTTGCTTCCTGGTCCACCACAGGAGCCAGCTCGCTGCCGAGAAGAACGGAAACCCCATCTGCCGCGACTGTGCGGCCTGACCGGCCGGCGCCGTGACCGGCTCACCGGATGAGCGAAGGAACGTCGAGCGAGGCCGTGCGGCCTCGCTCGCGGCCGCGACCGCCCGCGGGGTCACCCGGGGCGTCGGCGGCGGCGCCCGCGCGAGCGGGCGGCTGGCCAAGGCCAGCATCGGCTCGGTGGCCGAACGGCTCCTCGAGACCGCTCCGCGCATCCCCGTGCGTGATCTCGGCACGCTGCGCGCCCAGTTCCCCGGGCTCGGCCCCGACGAGATCGCCGACCGGCTGATCTCGGCCGCCGTGAAGGGCACCATGACGGTCGGCGCCGGTGTGGGCGCGGCCGCCATGCTGCCGGTCCCGCCCGCCATGCCCACTGAACTGGCCACCGAGACCCTGGGCGTGGCCACTGTCGAGTACAAACTCATCGCCGAACTGCACGAGGTCTACGGACTGCGGGTGCCCGGCTCCGTCCGGGAGCGCGCCACCGCCTACCTCTGGTCCTGGACCGAGCAGCGCGGCATCGACGTGCTGAAGTTGTCGACCCTCAACGTGGCGTTCGGCACCAGCATGAAGCGGGAGATGCGGCAGCGACTCCTGCGCCGCAGCCTCAGACACATGCCCGCGCTGACCCCGTTCATGATCGGCGCCGCCGTCGGCGCGGTGATGAACCGGCGCGACACCCGCAAGCTCGCCCAGCGGGTCCGCAAGGACCTGCGCGCGCACCAACTTCCGTGGCCGCTGCTCGTGGAGAGCTCCGAGACCGCCGAGGTCGGTCGCGAAACCGCGGAGCCCGGCCGCTCCGGCCGCATCCCGCCGCCCGAACTCCCCGGTCCCGCCGGAAGATAGCCCCGCGGCCCGCACGCGGCCCTCCGCGGGCCGGACCGCCCGCGCCGGGCGGGGAAACCCCTAGTTCGCCTGTCCGGCCGTCCTGAAGGCGCCCAGCGCCTCGGCCAGCCGCTGCGGCGAGCGGGTCGACAGGTAGACGTACGGCGTCGGGTCCGCCGGATCGGTCACCTCCACCTTCACCGCCGTCGGCACGTAGGACCGCAGCAGCATGAAGGCCCGCGGGTCCGCCTTGTACGACCGCCAGGCCACCGCCTCCGCCGGGTCCAGCACCAGGGCCTCGCCCAGCGCCTCCAGCGGGATGCGCGCCTTGCCCGCGACCAGCGAACCGGCCACCACGCGGATCCGCGCGGACCCGTAGGAGCTGACCGTCATCATCGCCAGTGCCCCGCCCGCGACCAGGCCGCCGAGCATCGGGAGCAGGCCGAAGGGGAAGAAGACCAGGGCCAGGCCGATACCCGCGCCGATGGCCATGAACCACCAGGAGCGCGGCACGGTGAGGCGTTCGTCGTAAGGCTGCGAAGCGGGCATGGCATAAGCGTGCCATGTCGGTCTGTGCCCGCGGGGTCGGGTGCGCGGGCGGACAGGGGGTGCCCACACCTTCGCGCGATAAGGTCTGCGGCGTGAGTGCAGCCACAACACCCCCCAACGCGGGCCGACCGGGCCTGGCGCCGCCGCCCGGCGCCGCCGCGCCCGTACGCCACCCCGAGGCGCCCGCGCCCGGCGAACTGCTCGGCGCACATTACGACCAGTGCTTCGGCTGCGGCGAAACCCAGCCGTACGGACTGCACCTCGCGGCCAGGGCCGGCGAAGACGTCAGTGTCACCGCGGAGTTCACCGTCCAGTCCGCCCACCAGGGCGCGCCCGGCCTCGCGCATGGCGGGGTGCTGGTCGCCGCGCTGGACGAGACGCTGGGCTCGTTGAGCTGGATGCTGCGGGTCATCGCGGTGACCGGGCGGCTGGAGTCGGACTTCGTACGGCCGGTCCCGGTGGGCGCGACCCTGTATCTGTCCGCGCGCTGTACCGCGGTGGCCGGCCGCAAGATCTACAGCAGCGCCGAGGGCCGGATCGGCGGCCCGGACGGCCCGGTGGCGGTCCGCGCCGACGCCCTGTTCATCGAGGTGAAGATCGACCACTTCACCAGCAACGGCCGTGCCGACGAGATCCAGGCCGCGATGGCCGACCCCGACCAGGTCAAGGTCGCCCGCGCCTTCGAGGTGAACCCATGAGCAAGCCGCCGGTGGACGTGCTGCTGCGCCGGCTCGACGAGTCGGTGCCGGTCCCCGCGTACTCGCATCCCGGCGACGCGGGCGCCGACCTGATCACCACCCAGGCCGCCGAACTGGCGCCCGGCGAGCGGACGGTGCTGCCCACCGGCATCTCCATCGCGCTGCCGGACGGCTACGCGGCCTTCGTCCACCCGCGCTCCGGCCTTGCCGCGCGGTGCGGGGTGGCGATGGTGAATGCCCCGGGAACGGTCGATGCCGGGTACCGTGGGGAGATCAAGGTGATCGTGGTCAATCTCGATCCGCGCGAGACCGTCAGGTTCGAGCCGGGCGACCGGGTCGCCCAACTGGTCGTCCAGCAGGTCGAGCGGGTCCGCTTCCACGAGGTCGCGGAACTGCCGGGATCTGCCAGGGCCGCGGGGGGCTTCGGCTCCACGGGGGGTCACGCCGCGGTGCAGACACCGTCGGCGGGCACGTCCAACAACGGATACGCATCGGTCGTCAGCGACCGGGAAGGACAGTGACCGTGTTCCGTCGTCGCAAGGAGCGCGAAGACGCCATCGACGAGCTCGACGAGGCCGAAGGCCCGGAGGACTCGGCCGAGGACACCGCGGAGCCGGACGACTCCGAGGAGTCGTCCGATTACAACCTTCCGCCCGCCCCGCGGCCCGACGGCCCGTGGGACATGAGCGAGGTCCAGGAGCCCGGCGAGGGCCGGGTGGACCTCGGTGGCCTGTTCGTGCCCGGCGTCGAGGGCATGGAGCTGCGGGTCGAGGTGGCCGGTGAGTCCATCGTCGCCGCGACCGTGGTGCTGCGGGACAGCGCCGTCCAGCTCCAGGCGTTCGCCGCCCCGAAGTCCGAGGGCATCTGGGGCGAGGTGCGCGAGGAGATCGCGTCGGGCATCACCCAGCAGGGCGGCGTCGTCGACGAGGTCGAGGGCCCGCTCGGATGGGAGCTGCGCGCGCAGGTGCCGGTGCAACTGCCCGACGGCACCAACGGGGTTCAGCTCGTGCGCTTCATCGGCTGCGACGGCCCGCGCTGGTTCCTGCGCGGGGTCATCTCCGGCCAGGGCGCGGTGCAGCCCGCCGCCGCCGGCGTGTTGGAGTCGGTCTTCCGCGACACCGTGGTGCTGCGCGGCGAGGCCCCGATGGCGCCCCGCGACCCGATCGTGCTGAAGCTCCCGAACGACGCGCAGATGGTGCCCGACGGCGCCTCGCCCGAGCCGAGCGAGCCGTCGAAGTTCGGTGACGGCATCGACCCGATGCGGCGCGGCCCGGAGATCACCGAACTGCACTGAGCCGTGGCGGCGCGGCCGTTGCCCAGCGGCGGCCATCGCGCACCCAGGGCGCTCCGACCGTGCAACTTCCTTGCAGGGAAGCGCGGTTCGACGTTCGCCGTACCGTAGCCCCTACATCCACCCGGTCGCCGGAACGTTCGGCGGCCGGGTGATCTGTCTTCGGCCCCGCCCGCGCGGCGTCGCCCTGATCGTTATCCGGCAACCGGCTGGTTTCCGGGCGGACGCGGCGTACGGTACGGGTACGCGACGGCCGAGGACGACCACAGCGCGGCCCGGACGGGGGACAGGCCGGCACGGGGGAGGAAGAAGTATGAGCGAGCAATCCGCTGATCAGGCAGGTACGGCAACCGCGATCGCGGAGGGGGCGGACGTCGGCGACCTGGTCGTCGTCGAGGACCTGCGCCGCACCTACGGTTCGGGCGACACCGCGGTGGCCGCCCTGCGCGGAGTGTCCTTCCGCGTGCCGCGCGGCGAACTGGTCGCGCTCAAGGGCCGATCCGGGTCCGGCAAGACCACGATCCTCAACCTGGTGGGCGGCCTGGACGTCCCGGACAGCGGCCGGATCACGCTGGCCGACACCGACCTCGCCGGGCTCGGCGACGACGACCTGCTGGCGCTGCGCCGCGACCGGATCGGCTTCGTCTTCCAGTCCTTCGGGCTCATCCCGATCCTGACCGCCGCCGAGAACGTCGGCGTGCCGATGCGGCTGCGCAAGGCCCCGGCGCGCGAGCGGGAGGAGCGGGTCGCGCTGCTGCTGGCCCTGGTCGGCCTCGCCGACCACGCCGCCCAGCGGCCGGGGGAGTTGTCCGGCGGCCAGCAGCAGCGCGTCGCGATCGCCCGCGCGCTCGCCAACCGTCCGGTGCTGCTGATCGCCGACGAGCCCACCGGCCAGCTCGACGCGGACACCGGACTGGCGGTGATGGAGCTGTTGCGCGCGGTGGTGCGCAGCGAGGGCGTGACCGCGCTGGTCGCCACCCACGACACGCAGCTGCTGGCGCTGGCCGACCGGGTGCTGGAGCTGCGCGACGGGCGGATCGTCGACGCGGAGCGGCCGGAAGAGCGGCCGGAAGAGCGGCCGGCGGGGGAGTCGTAGCCGGGACAAGCCGCGGGAAGGCGCCGACGGCCCTTGAGAACGGTCGCTCGGAGCCGTGCTCCGGGCCTCTGGTCCCGCGCGGGCATCCCGGTACCCTTGGCGATATGAGTGGTGCCATCCGTTCCGACCGACCCGCGGGTCGCTTCCGTCGCATGCTCGACCGCCTGTCCTCCTCCCAGGAGGAACTGCATTCCGAGGAACTGCAACAGGACGCCCTCGCGGTCGGCTGCACACGGATCTGCGACTGCTCCGACCGACAGATCGTGTCCGTGACCGGTACGCTGCGTACGGTCACGCTCCGTCCTCGGGCCGGCGTGCCCGCACTGGAAGCCGAACTGTTCGACGGTTCGGCCGCACTCGACGTGGTGTGGCTGGGACGCCGCAGCATCGTCGGCATAGAACCCGGGCGCATGATCATCGCGTCCGGCCGGATCTCCATGAACCGAGGCCGTCCGGTGCTGTTCAACCCCAAGTACGAACTGCGTCCGGTCGGACAGGAGTAACCAGGTGACGTCGATCGACAACACGGATCAGACGGTGGGCGCCGATCCGGCGGCTCCGGACGGCTCCGGCGGGTCCCACCGGCTCGGCGGGTCCGGCGGCGCCGACGGCGGATCTCAGGGCACCGACGAGGCGGCCCGCGCGGTCACCGAGGCGGCGCTCTTCGAGGCGTTCGGCGGCGTGCGCGGCATGGTGGAGACCACCGTGCCCGGGCTGGTCTTCGTGGCGATCTACACGGTCGACCACGACCTCAAGAGCTCCGCGATCGCCTCGCTCGCGCTGTCCCTGGTGATGGGCGCGGCCCGGCTGCTGCAACGGGACACCCTCAAGCACGCCTTCAGCGGGGTGTTCGGGGTCGCCTTCGGCGCGGTCTTCGCGATGGTGTCGGGCAACGCGAAGAACTTCTACCTGCCGGGCATGCTCTACACCCTCGGCCTCGCGCTCGCCTACATCGTCACCGCCGCCGCCAAGGTCCCGCTGCTCGGCCTGATCCTCGGGCCGATCTTCAAGGAGAACCTGTCCTGGCGCACCCGCAACCCGGGGCGCCTGCGCGCGTACACCAAGGCGAGTTGGGCGTGGGGGCTGATCCTGCTCGCCAAGTCCGCGATCCTCTTCCCGCTCTACTGGTGGGGGAACGCCACGCAGCTCGGCTGGGTCAAGGTCGCGCTCGGCATCCCGCCGTTCCTGCTGTCGGTCTACCTCACCTGGATCTTCCTGGTGAAGGCGCCGCCGCCGATCGACGTGATCGCGGAGATGGAGGCGGCGGAGAAGGCCGAGAAGGCCGAGAAGGAGCGCCAGGCGTCCGCGTCTTCCTGACCGCTCCGCGTCGTCCCGACCGTCGGATGTCGTCCCGACCGTCCAGCGTCGTCCGCACGGGCGGCCGGCCGTACACATCACGTGCCAGGGCCCCGACCACTCACGGTGGTCGGGGCCCTGGCGCATGTCCGCGGGCACGCGCCGGGGCGCGTGGTTCCGCCTATTCCTCGGCGGCGCCGTCCTGGACCGAAAGCAGGTCCTCCAACTGCTCCTCGCGGTGCGGCGCCGCCACGAACAGCAGCTCGTCGCCGGCCTCCAGGGCGTCGTCCTTGGAGGGCGTGAGCACCCGGTTGCCGCGGATGATCGTCACCAGCGAGGTGTCGGTCGGCCACTCCACGTCACCGACCCGGGTGCCGACGAGCGCGGCGTCCTCGGGCAGCGTCAACTCCACGAGATTCGCATCACCCTGGCTGAATCGCAGCAGCCGCACCAGGTCGCCGACGCTGACCGCTTCCTCGACCAGCGCCGACATCAGGCGCGGCGTGGAGACCGCGACGTCGACGCCCCAGGACTCGTTGAACAGCCACTCGTTCTTGGGGTTGTTGACGCGCGCGACGACCCGCGGGACGCCGTACTCGGTCTTGGCCAGCAGCGACACGACCAGGTTCACCTTGTCGTCGCCGGTCGCGGCGATCACCACGTTGCAGCGCTGCAACGCGGCCTCGTCCAGCGAGGTGATCTCGCAGGCGTCGGCGAGCAGCCACTCCGCCTGCGGGACCCGCTCCACGGAGATCGACGTCGGGTTCTTGTCGACCAGCAGCACCTCGTGGCCGTTCTCCAGCAGTTCCCCGGCGATGGAGCGGCCGACCGCGCCGGCCCCCGCGATGGCGACCCTCATGACTGCGCCTCCTCGGGCCCCTTGGCGAACGCGGCCTCGACGTCGGCGACACCGTCGGTGCGCATCATGACGTGCACGAGGTCGCCTTCCTGGAGCACCGTCTGGGAGGTCGGGAGCACGGCCTCGCCGAGCCGGGTGAGGAAGGCCACACGGACGCCGGTCTCCTCCTGGAGCCGGCTCACCTTGTGACCGATCCAGGCGGCGGACGTGTGCACCTCGGCGAGTTGCACCCCACCGCTGGGATCGCGCCACAGCGGCTCCGCGCCCGACGGGAGCAGCCGGCGCAGCATCTGGTCGGCGGTCCAGCGCACGGTGGCCACGGTCGGGATGCCCAGGCGCTGGTAGACCTCGGCGCGCTTGGGGTCGTAGATCCGGGCCGCCACGTTCTCGATGCCGAACATCTCGCGGGCCACCCGGGCCGCGATGATGTTGGAGTTGTCGCCGCTGCTCACGGCCGCGAAGGCGCCCGCCTCCTCGATGCCGGCCTCGCGCAGTGTGTCCTGGTCGAACCCGACTCCGGTCACCCGGCGCCCGCCGAACCCGGAGCCGAGGCGGCGGAACGCCGTCGGGTCCTGGTCGATCACCGCGACCGTATGACCATGCTGTTCGAGGGAGTGCGCGAGAGCTGAACCCACTCGCCCGCATCCCATAATCACGACGTGCACGACCGTCCTTCCGGCTGCCAACATTTGACGACTGAGCCTGACGACTGCTGAGTCCGACTGATGCGACTAGTGCCCCTCCCGGTCACGGCACCAGGACCGTGAAACCAAGAGCCGTCGTCGTAAAAGTTGGTCCAAGACTCTCAGACCGGGGGCCCAAGCTCCACACGCGCGGGGTGGCGTAGAAGTTCCGCGTGAGTGGGGGCGCAGGTTCTTCACACCCGGTCCGGTACTCGGGCGCACGGGTGCCATGCCCATCCCTTAACATCGCGGGGTGTCCAAACTGACCGACCTGCCGAAACGGATCCTGATCGGCCGGGCGTTGCGCAGCGACAGGCTGGGCGAGACGCTGCTGCCCAAGCGGCTCGCACTCCCGGTCTTCGCCTCCGACCCGCTCTCCTCGGTCGCCTACGCGCCCGGTGAGGTGCTGCTGGTCCTTTCGATCGCCGGCATCTCCTCCTACCACTTCAGCCCGTGGATCGCGGTCGCGGTGGTGGTGCTGATGTTCACCGTGGTCGCCTCCTACCGGCAGAACGTGCACGCCTACCCCTCCGGCGGCGGTGACTACGAGGTCGCCACCACCAACCTGGGGCCGAAGGCGGGGCTCACCGTCGCCAGCGCGCTGATGGTCGACTACGTGCTCACCGTCGCGGTGTCGGTCGCTTCGGGCATCGAGAACCTGGGCTCCGCGGTGCCGTTCTTCGTCACCCACAAGGTGCTCGGCGCGGTCGGCATGATCGTGGTGCTGATGCTGATGAACCTGCGCGGAGTGCGGGAGTCGGGCACGATCTTCGCGATCCCGACCTACGCGTTCGTCTTCGGCGTCTTCTGCATGATCGGGTGGGGCATCGTCAAGATCGCCTCCGGGCAAACCATGAACGCGCCGACCGCGCACTACACGATCCACGCGGAGTCCCCGGGCCTCGGCGGATTCGCGCTTATCTTCCTGCTGTTGCGCGCCTTCTCCTCCGGATGTGCCGCGCTCACCGGTGTCGAGGCGATCAGCAACGGCGTGCCGGCCTTCCGGAAGCCCAAGTCGAAGAACGCCGCCACCACGCTGGCCGCCATGGGCCTGCTGGCGGTCACGATGTTCTGCGGGATCATCGCGCTCGCGATGAACACCCACGTGCGGATGGCCCAGAACCCGGCCACCGACCTGCTCAACAACGGCAAGCCGGTCGGCAGCCACTACACCCAGGACCCGGTGATCGCCCAGGTCGCCGAGGCGGTCTTCGGACACAACTCGATCCCGTTCATCTTCCTGGCCGCGGTCACCGCGCTGGTGCTCTTCCTCGCCGCGAACACCGCCTACAACGGCTTCCCGGTGCTCGGCTCGATCCTCGCCCAGGACCGCTACCTGCCCCGGCAACTCCACACCCGCGGCGACCGGCTGGCCTTCTCCAACGGCATCGTGCTGCTGGCCGGCTTCGCCGCCGTGCTGGTCTACATCTACGGCGCGAACTCCACCCGGCTCATCCAGCTCTACATCGTCGGGGTCTTCGTCTCCTTCACGCTCAGCCAGACCGGCATGGTCCGGCACTGGAACCGCCACCTGCGCACCGAGATCGACCCGGCCAAGCGCCGCCACATGCACCGCTCCCGCGCGATCAACACCTTCGGCGCCTTCCTGACCGGCCTGGTGCTGGTGATCGTGCTGCTCACCAAGTTCACGCACGGCGCCTGGGTCGCGGTGCTCGGCATGGTGATCTTCTTCGCCACCATGACCGCGATCCGCCGGCACTACACCCGCGTCGCCGAGGAGATCGCCGCCGACGACGAGCCCGGCGACGACTACGTCCGCCCCTCCCGGGTGCACTCCATCGTGCTGGTCTCCAAGCTCCACAAGCCCACCCTGCGCGCCCTGTCCTACGCCAAGCTGATGCGCTCCGACCGCCTCGAAGCCCTCAGCATCAACGTCGACCCGGAGGACACCAAGGCCCTCCAGGCCGAGTGGCACCGCCACGGCATCGACGTGCCGCTGAAGGTCCTCGACTCGCCCTACCGCGAGATCACCCGCCCGATCATCGACTACGTCAAGGGCCTGCGCCGCGACAGCCCCCGTGACGTGGTCAGCGTCTACATCCCCGAGTACGTCGTCGGCCACTGGTACGAGCACCTGCTGCACAACCAGAGCGCGCTGCGGCTCAAGGGCCGCCTGCTGTTCAGTCCCGGCGTCATGGTCACCTCGGTGCCCTGGCAGCTCGACTCCTCCGAGGTGGCCCGCGCGCGGGCCCGCCGCCGCGCCGACTGGAACGCGCCCGGCTCCATCCGCCGCGGCCCGGTCGGCCCGCCCCGCTCCGACCAACGCGAGCACACCACCCCGGGCACCGGGAAGAAGTAGCCGGGCCGAGGGCGGTCGGCCGAGGGCGGTCGGTCGAGGATGGTCGGCCGACGGCGGTCGGTCGAGGGTGGGCGCGCACGTAGACTGGGCGGTCGCCGTCCCCCCGCCGACCAGCCCGTGACCCGCCTCGCCGTCCACCCCAGGAGCAGCGCCGCCATGCAGACCGATTCCGCCCCCTCGATGGTCGGCCACGAGTTCGAGGTCGAGGTCGGGCCGGTCGCTCACGGCGGCCACTGCGTGGCCCGTACCGAGGCCGGACAGGTGCTCTTCGTCCGGCACGCCCTGCCCGGCGAACGGGTCGTCGCCCGCGTCACCGAGGGCGACCAGGACGCCCGCTTCCTGCGCGCCGACGCCGTACGCGTCCTGGAGCCCGGCAAGGACCGCGTCGAGCCGCCCTGCCCCTTCTCCGGACCGGGCCGCTGCGGCGGCTGCGACTGGCAGCACGCCACCCCCGGCGCCCAGCGACGGCTCAAGGCCGCCGTGCTCACCGAACAACTCGCCCGGCTGGCCGGCCTCACCCCCGAGGAAGCGGGCTGGGACGGCACCGTGGCGCCCGCGCCCGGCGACAAGGTGAGCCAGGCCGACCTGGACGCCGGCGCCCCCGCCGTGCCCGCCTGGCGCACCCGCGTGCAGTACGCGATCGACGCCGAGGGGCGGGCCGGGCTGCGCAAGCACCGCTCGCACGACGTCGAGGTGATCGACCACTGCCTGATCGCCGCGCCCGGGGTCAGCGAACTCGGTGTCGAGGCCCGCAACTGGCCGCAGATCGCGACCGTCGAGGCGATCGCCGCCACCGGCTCCCACGACCGCCAGGTCGTCCTCACCCCGCGGCCCGGCGGCCGGCTGCCGATCGTCGAACTCGACAAGCCGGTGTCCGTGCAGCGCATCGGCGAGCGGGACCACGCCGTGCACCGCGTGCACGGCCGCCCGTTCGTCCGCGAGCGCGCCGCCGGCCGCACCTGGCGGGTCGGCGACGGCGGTTTCTGGCAGGTGCACCCGAAGGCCGCCGACGTCCTGGTCGAGGCCGTCATGCAGGGACTGATGCCGCGCAAGGGCGACATGGCGCTCGACCTGTACTGCGGGGTCGGCCTCTTCGCCGGCGCGCTGGCCGAACGTGTCGGGGAGCGCGGTGCCGTGCTCGGCGTCGAGTCCGCCAAGCGCGCGGTCGAGGACGCCCGGCACAACCTCCAGGACCTCGACCGGGTCCGGATCGAACACGGCAAGGTCGAGCAGGTGCTGCCCCGTACCGGCATCACCGAGGCCGACCTGGTGGTCCTCGACCCGCCGCGGGCCGGCGCCGGCCACGCCACCGTCCGGCAGATCGCCTCGCTCGACGCCCGCCGCATCGCCTATGTCGCGTGCGATCCCGCGGCGCTGGCCCGGGACCTGGCGTGGTTCGCCGAGGAGGGCTACCGCCCGCTGCGGCTGCTGGCCTTCGACCTCTTCCCGTTCACCCACCACATGGAGTGCGTGGCGATCCTGGCACCGGCCGCGAAGAGCTCCTGACTCAGGCGCGCTTCGTGCGCGTCAGGAACAGGCACACCGCCGAGGCGATGACCACACTGCCGGTGCCGACGCTGATGGCGACCTGCTTGCCGCCGTCGAAGGCGAAGCTGGTGGAGACGTTGGTGGCGGCGGCTGCCACGAGCAGCATCCAGAGCAGGGCCTTCATGGCGGTTCCATTAGTCGGGCGGCGGGGCCGGCTGCCCCTTGCGGACACCATAATGCCCGCCGACCCGGCGGTGGAGCGAGGGGGCACTCCACCGGACCCGTGGTGTAGCCCGCTCCACCACGGGCCGGGTGGCGTACCCGCGTTCCCCGGCCGGACCGGTCGCCTAACCTGATGACCATGAAGCAGAGGCTGTGGCTCGAGTGGCGGGCGACGCGGCAGCTCCTGAGAGCTGCTGGTCTGGCACTGGCCTCGCTTCTGTTCCTGCCCGTCATGGTGTTCACCGTGACCGCCACGGTGCTGGTGGTCGGCGCGGGCGTGCTGCCCGAGTCGGTCCTGCTGCTGCGCCGGATCGCCGGCGTCAAGCGGCGCGAGGTCGAGAACCGGACGGGGGAGGCGGTCCCGGAGGCGTACGTCCCGCTCGTCGGCGATCTGTCGGTACGGGTGCGTACGGCGGTCGAGGACCCGGGCACCACTCGCGACCTGCGGTGGCTGGCGCTGCACTTCCTCTACGGCTGGCTGCTGGCCTACGCCGCGCTGCTGGTCTGGGTCGTCGGGCTGCTCGTGGACGGCCTGTGGTGCGGGGTGTTGGGGCGCAGGGCGGTGCTGCTGCCGCTCATCGGGCGGCTCGCGGACCTGGACGCCACCTGGTCCCGCGCCCTGCTGGAGCCCTCGCCGGACGCCCGGCGCAGCGCCGAACTCGCCGAGCGGGTCGAGGAGTTGACGGCCACTCGGGCGGGCGCGGTGGCGGCGCACGGCGCCGAACTGCGTCGTATCGAACGCGACTTGCACGACGGCACCCAGGCCCGCCTGGTGGCCCTGTCGATGCGGGTGGGCCTGGCGCGGCGGGCCCAGGGCACGGACCCCGACGCCGCCCGCAAGCTGCTCGACGACGCGCAGGACCAGGTCGAGGAGGCGCTCACCGAACTGCGTAACGTGGTCCGCGGCATTCACCCGCCGATCCTCACCGACCGGGGCCTGGGCAGGGCGGTACGGGCGCTCGCGGCCGGCAGCGGCCTGGAGGTCGAGGTGACCGACGAGGGCCTGGAGGCAGGCCCGCGCGCACCGGCCGCGGTCGAGGCGGCGGCGTACTTCGCGGTCGCCGAGGCGCTCACCAACGCCGCCAAGCACAGTGGATCCCGCCGGGCCTGGGTGGAACTCGCCAGGGGGCGCCGTTCGTTGCTGATCTCGGTGCGTGACGAGGGCCGTGGCGGCGCCGACGAGACGGGCGGCAGCGGGCTGCTCGGCCTGCGGCGCCGGGCGGCCGCGCTCGACGGCATCGTGCAGGTGTCGAGTCCCGTCGGGGGACCGACGGTGATCGGAGTGGAACTGCCGTGCGTGTGGTGATCGCGGAGGACAACGCCCTGCTGCGGGAGGGGCTGGTGCTGCTGCTCACGTCCGCCGGCCACGAGGTGGCGGCGGTTGCGACCAGCGGTCCCGAGGTGCTCCCCGCTCTGCTGGAGCACCGCCCCGACGTGGCGGTGCTGGACGTCCGGATGCCGCCCGCCTTCCGCGACGAGGGCCTGCGGGCGGCGATCGCGGCGCGGGCGGAGATCCCCGGGCTCCCGGTCCTCGTGCTGTCCCAGTACGTCGAGGAGACCTATGCCGCCGAGCTGTTGGGCGGTGGCGCGAGCGGTGTGGGCTACCTGCTCAAGGACCGGGTGGGCAGGGTCGACGAGTTCCTCGACGCCCTGGAGCGGGTCGCCGCCGGCGGCACCGCCCTGGACCCGGAGGTGGTGGCCGAACTTCTGGCCGCCCGCAAGGACGACCCGATCGACGCGCTGACCCCGCGGGAGCGCGAGGTGCTCCAGCTCATGGCGGAGGGCCGGGACAACGCCACCATCGCCGCGCAACTGGTCATCACCGAGCGGTCGGTGAGCAAGCACATCGGCAACGTGTTCCTCAAGCTGGACCTGCCGCAGAGCGACAGCGGCCACCGCAGGGTGCTCGCGGTCCTCGCGTACCTGAACAAGCGATCCCGAGCGTGAGGGATTCGCGTCGGACCGGTGCGCAGCGCCGTTCCGCCGCCGGATCTGCGTTCCGAACTCCCTTGTAGTGAAGGTGTGTTGCGGCGACGGGTCATCGTCCCGCCCGGCCTGACGCCAGGCTCCGGCGGGCGCCTGAACCGCGGATCTCGCCTCCGCACGCACGGAGTTGTCGGGGCAGCCCGCGCTGCCGCGTGCTCTTGACGGGGCAGCACCTCACTCGTAGGGTCCCGGACAACCGACATCTGATGTCGTTCATCAGTTATCAGATGTCGTCCGGGAGTTCGCGCCGTTCCGGCGCCGTGCACCTGCCGTCCCTCGATCCGGCACCCCCACCCCCGAGGAGTCCGCTGTGACCGAAAGTTCCCCGCACATCCGTCCGCCGCGCCGGAAGGAGCGGCCGGCGCGGACACCGCACCGGAAGGCGTCGCCGCAGCGGCTGTTGCTGCTGCTGGTCGCCGTACTGGCCGCCCTCGTGGCGCCGTTGGCCACCGCGGCGCCCGGCGGTGCCGCGACCGGAACCCAGTCGGCCGTCGGCAGCCAGGACTGCAACAGCAGCAGAATCCGGCTGGAGTTGCTCAACCCGACCGCGTCGGCGACCACGTTCACCGTGACGTGGAGCGGATACGGCACCTGGACGCCCTCGGTCGCCGCGGGCGACCGTACCGACCTGTTCTTCACCAAGACGAGCGGCACCGCGTACTCCTTCCACGTCACCACCCCGCAGGGCCTGGACACCACGGTGGCCGGCACCCTCGACTGCGGTACGGCACTGGGGGCGCAGGTCAGCCTGGACTGCCCGCGCAACGCGGACGGTTCGCAGCCCGCCACGCACGTGCTGCGGATGACGCTGGTCAACCACTCCGCCGCCGCGCAGGTGTTCACCGTCGCCTGGCCCGGCCGCAGCGGCAGCGCCTGGACCCGGGCGGTCGCGGCCGGCGGTTCGGACGCCACGCTGCTGTGGACGGTGCCCAACGGCACGCCGTACGCGTTCACCACCACGACGGCGAGCGGCTTCAGCCGTACCGAGTCCGGCACCGCGACCTGCGGCCTGGCGGCCGGCACGCCGGGGATGAACGTGCAGACGCTCTTCAGCACGACCACCCCGATCGAGGGGCTCAACCGCCTTTCCGCCGACGGCTCGACGTACGAGACGTACACCGGCACGGCCGCCTCGGTCCGTATTCCCGCGATGGCGGTCACGAACTCCGGCACGGTCATCGCGATGGCCGACGCGCGGGTGGACGGCAACTCCGACCTCGGGGGCGGCACCAACAACATCCAGACCGTCATGCGGCGCAGTACCGACGGCGGCGCGACCTGGTCCACGCCGAAGGTGGTGCTGCACGCGCCGACCACCAGTGAGGGCTACGGCGACGCCAGCCTGCTGGTCGACCGGACGGCGGGCTCGCACGGCAAGCTGTACCTGTTCGACAACTACTCGCCCGCGCCCGGGGTCGGTTACTACGGTTCCGTGGCCGGCTCCAACTCGGCGACCGACACGACCGCCATGCACATCCGCTACATCACCTCGACCGACGACGGCCTGACCTGGAGCGCCCCGGTCGACCTCAACCCGCAGGTGAAGAGCGTGAACTGGGCGGGCATGTTCGCCTCGTCGGGGCACGGCATCCAGCTGGCGAGCGGTCGCCTGGTGCAGCCGATCGTCTACCGCGAGGGCGGCGCCGACCACGCCGCCGACATCTACTCCGACGACCACGGAGCGACCTGGCACGCCGGCCCTGCAGCCGCCACCAACGTCAACGAGAGCAAGGTCATCCAGCGCGGCAGCGGCAAGGTGGTGCAGAACCTGCGCTCGAACAGCGGCGGCAACCGCTGGTACGCCACCGCGGGCGACGCCTCGCCGGCCGGCGCGACCGACGTGGCCAGTGCCTTCGGCCCCGCGTGGAACTCCGGTCTGGTCGACCCGGGTTGCAACGCCGACGAGATCTCCTATCTCACGCCGTCCCAGGTGAGTTCTACCGGGGCCCCGCTCACCACCCCGGTGACGCTGGCGAGCAACAACGCCTCGGGGTCCAGCCGTTCGGAGCTGACCGTGCGGGTCAGCCAGGACGATGTGGCGAGTTGGCCGTACCAGGCCCTGGTCAAGTCGGGGGACGCGGGCTATTCGACCCTCGCCGTCCTCGGCGGCGGCGCGGTCGCCGACCTCTACGAGATCGGCGACACCGGCGGCATCGTCTACTCCGACTTCACCCTCGACTGGGCGAAGCAGGACCACTGACGGCCGGTGCGTGAGCGCTTCCGGCGGTTGGTCCGGAAGCGGTGGCAACCGGTTCGGGAGCGGCGGGGCCAGGCCCCAGCCGCTTTCGGACCCACACCAGTTGCCGGGCCCGGTGGAACTCTCCGCCGCCCTCGTGCCCGTTGAAGTGGTAGACCGCCAACTCCTTGGGGCCGGCGTACGCGTGATAGGCCGCTATGCAGGTGGAGGGCGGGCAGATCTGGTCCATCATCGCCACCGAGAACAGTGCCGGGGCGGTCGCGCGGGGCGCGAAGTGCAGGCCGTCGAAGTGGTCGAGCTCGGCGAAGAGGGCCTCGGCGCGGTCCCGGTGCAGGGCGAGGTAGGAGGCGATCTCGGTGTACGGCGGCAGGGCGGCGCGTTCGGCGCCGCGCCGTATGTGGCACAGGAAGGGGACGTCGGACATGACACCGGCGAGTCCCGGTACGAGGCCCGCCGTCGCCAGCGCGATGCCGCCGCCCTGGCTGAAGCCGGTGATCACGATCCGGTCGGGATCGATCTCCGGGTGGCTGCGGGCGGCTTCCACGCAGCGCACCGCGTCGGTGAACAGCCGCCGGTAGTAGTGGTCGTCCAGCCGGCCGGTGCCGCGGGTGAGGAAACCGGGCACGGGGCCCTGTCCGGTGCCGCCGGCGTCGGGGGTCGCGCCGGGCGCCGCGGACCAGCCCTGGCCGCGGGTGTCCATGACCAGGTGGGCGTAGCCGGCCGCGGCCCAGGTCAGGTTCTCGTGCGGCAGGCCGCGGCCGCGGCCGTAGCCGAGGAACTCCACCACGCAGCCGAGCGGTCCGGCCGGGGTGGCGGGCAGTCGCAGCCAGCCGCGGACCGGCTCGCCGTCGTATCCGGTGAAGGTGACATCGCTCACGCGGACCCCGGGCAGACCGGCGTCGACGGCGTCGAACCGCGGTGGTCGCGCGGCCCGCGCGGCCGCTTCGAGGGTCCGGGTCCAGAACGCGTCGAAGCCGGCGGGCGCGGGCTGCTCGGCGCGGTATTCCAGGCATTCCGCCAGGGTGAGGTCGGTCAGGGGCACGCCGGGCTCCTCGGAGAGACGGGGTGGGACATCTGATGTCCGATGTCCCTCTCCGTCGGGAACTTAGGCGGAGTCCCCGGCGGCGTCAAGGCGGCGTGCCACCCGGCGGGGTGCGATGACGGCGGCCTCCCGACCTGCGGACCTGCCTGCGGACCGGCTGCTGCCGCCGCCCTTGCCGTCCTTCCTCGCCCCGGTCCCGGCGCCGGAACCGGCCTCTGCTCCGTCGCTCGTACCGTCGCTCGTGCCGGCGTCCCGCGTGCCGGCCGTGCGCGCCTCCGTGATCCGCCGGCGCACCGGTGCGTAGTGGTCGGAGACGGCCGCGGCGAAGGCCGCCGCGTCCCGGGCGCGGGCGGCTTCGACGATCCGGCGGTGGTGATGCACCGTCTCGACCTCGTCGGCCCGACTGATCCCGTTCAGGTGCGGGGCGACGATGATGTAGACGTCCCAGAACGCGGCCGAGAGCTGCCCGATCAGTTCGTTGTCGAGCGGGGCGACCAGGAGGGCGTGGAAGGCGCGGTCGGCCTCGACGAAGCCGGTCCCGTCGCCGCTGCCGGACGCCTCCATGTCGTTCGCCAGAGTGTCGAGGGTGTCGATGTCGCCGACGTCGAGAGCGGCCACGATCCGGTCGGCCATGCCGCGCTCGAACAGCTCGCGCATGTCCGCCAGTTCCAGCATGAGCTGCATGTCGTCGTCGCGGTCGAGAAGGCCACGGAACGTGAGACTTTCCACCAGTGCGGACAGTCCGAGCCGCCCCACGTAGGTGCCGTGGCCGCGGCGGACCTCCACGATGTCGAGGACGTCCAGGGTCTTCACGGCCTCGCGGACGCTGGACCGGCTCGCGTCCAGGGCCTCGCAGAGCTCGTTCTCGGTGGGCAGGAGGTCGCCCGGACGGAGTCCGTTGTCCAAGATGTAACGTTTGATGCCTTCGCTGACCTCGTGCATCAGCAGACGGCGGCCCCGCCCGTTGCCGGAGTTACGACTTGCGTCCACCCCTTGACCCCTCTCGTCCTGACGACTACGGTCCACCCTACCAGGCATCAGACATCTGATGTCCTATGTAGCGCAGAGTATTCTCGATGTTCGGCTTACCCTTGCCGAAAATCCGTTCGGCAGCCACCCGGCGGCACCGTTCGGTCACCCGGTATTGCCGGGCGGCCCCGGACCGGTCGGGTCCGTCCGGTCCCACCGGCCCCACCAGCCCCACCCGGCACTGCTCCACATCGTTCATCTCGTCACCGTCCATCCCATCCTGTTCCCGGAGGTTCCTGTGTCTTCTCGACGGACACCCGCCAGAGTCGATCGCCGTGCTTTCCTGCGGTATTCCGGCGCGGTCGGCGCGGCCGCCGCCTTCACCGGCACCCTCGCCGCGTGCGGCGGACCCTCCTCGACCACGGACAACGGCTCCAGTTCCGGCGGCGGTACGGCCGGCAATACGATCACCGCGGGTATTTCGTACGCCCTGTCCACCGGGTTCGACCCGATGACCTCCTCCGGTGCCACTCCGGTCGCCGCCAACTGGCACATCTTCGAGGGGCTGGTGGACCTCAACCCGGTCACCCTGTCGGCCCGCCCGGCACTGGCCACCGCGATGCCGGCCAAGGTCGACGCGACGACGTACCGCGCCACGCTGCGCGAGGGCGCGACCTTCCACGACGGTTCGGCCGTCACCTCGGACGACGTGGTCTTCAGCTTCCAGCGCATCCTGGACCCGAAGAACGCCTCTCTAATGGCGCAGTTCCTGCCGTTCCTGGACTCCGCCCGCGCGGTGGACACCCACACGGTCGAGTTCAAGCTGAAGTACCCTTTCGCGCTCTTCCCCTCCCGGATATCGGTCGTCAAGGTCGTGCCGAAGAAGATCGTGCAGGCCGACGAGAAGGGGTTCGACGCCAAGCCGATCGGCTCGGGCCCGTACTCGCTGGTGTCGGCGACCCGTGAGGACAAGATCGTCTTCAAGAAGTACGCCAAGTACAACGGACGTTACCCGGCCAAGGCCACGTCGATGACGTGGAACCTGCTCTCCGACGCCTCCGCCCGGGTCAGCGCGATGGAGTCCGGCCGGGTCGAGGCCATCGAGGACGTGCCGTACATCGACATGCCCGGCCTGAAGCGCAAGTCGACCGTCGAGTCGGCCTCGTCCTTCGGCAACCTCTTCCTGATGTTCAACTGCAAGAAGAAGCCGTTCGACGACCCGAGGGTCCGTCAGGCACTGCACTACGCGCTGGACACCGAGAAGATCATCGCCACCGCGATGTCCGGCCAGGCCACCCCGGCCAGCGGCTACCTCCAGCCCAGCCACCCCGACTACGTCAAGGCCGGCACCGTCTACGGCCACGACCCGGCCAAGGCCAAGGCGCTGCTGAAGGCCGCCGGCGTCAGCAGCCTGAAGGTCACCGTGCTGACCACCGACACCTCCTGGGTGCAGGACATCGCGCCGCTGGTGAAGGAGAGTTGGGACGCGGCCGGCATCAAGACCACCCTGAGCATCGGTCAGTCCTCGGCCCAGTACGCGAAGATCGACACGGGTGACTTCGACCTGCTGGTCGCGCCGGGCGACCCGTCGGTGTTCGGTAACGACGTCGACCTGCTGATGCGCTGGTTCTACGTCGGCACCTGGCCCGAGACGCGTTACCACTGGTCGGGCACCGCCAAGGGCAAGCAGGTCGTCTCGCTGCTGGACCAGGCCGCCCGCACCGCCGACACCAAGGCGCGCGCCGCCCTGTGGGCCCAGGTCACCGACATCGTCGCCGACCAGGTGCCGCTCTACCCGATCCTGCACCGCAAGCTGCCCACCGCGTGGAACAAGCACGCGCTGACCGGGTTCAGCCCCGTGCCGACGACGGGCCTGTCGTTCCTCGGAGTGTCCCCGGCCTGAGCCGCCGGGCCGGCGGCTGTCCCGCCAGTCGCCGGCCCCGCACCACCAGTCGTCCAGGACCTACCGCTAGGAACACCCGATGTTCGCTTTCCTCCGGCTCGCGCTGCGCCGCGTGGCGATCATGCCGGCGATGATCCTCGGCATCACCCTGCTGGTCTTCGTCGTGCTCCAGTTCTCACCCGCGGATCCCGCCTACAACGCGCTGGGGGAGAACTCGACCGCCGCGGCCCGTGCGGCGTTCGCCCAGGCGAACGGGCTCAACGACCCGCTGCCCGTACGCTATTACCACTTCATCGTCCGACTGCTGCACGGCAACCTCGGCGTGACCGTGCCGCCGAGCCAGCCGGTCGCCGACCGCATCTCCGTCGCCTTCCCGCTCACCTTGCAACTGACGCTGCTGGGGCTGCTGATCGCGATCGTGCTCGCCGTGGTGCTCGGCGTCATCGGCGCGGTGTACCGGGACCGCTGGCCCGACCATGTCTTCCGCGTGCTGTCGATGGCCGGTGTCGCGGTGCCCTCCTTCTGGCTGGGCGTGCTGCTGATCCAGCGGTTCGCCCTGGACAACTCGTTCTTCCCGACCGGCGGATACGTCAATCCGGGAGACTCCTTCACCGGCTGGCTGCGCTGTATGACGCTGCCGTCGATCTCGCTCGCGGTCCCGGTCGCGGCCTCGCTGGCCCGGCTCATCCGCACCTCGATGGTCACCGAACTCGACCGCGACTACGTGCGCACGGCCACAGGCAACGGCCTGCCACCGATGCTGGTCATCCGCTCCGTGCTGCGCAACGCGCTGGTCACGCCGCTCACCGTGCTGGGCGTCAAGGTCGGCTACCTGCTCAGCGGCGCGGTCGTCATCGAGACGATCTTCGACCTTCCGGGCATGGGCAAGCTCATCCTGGAGGGCGTCACCGGCGGCGATGTCGCCCTGGTGCAGGGCACCGTCCTGACGATCGCGCTCGCCTTCCTGGTCGTCAACGTCGTCGTCGACCTGCTCTACCTGCTGGTCAACCCGCGCATCAGGACGGTGTGAGATGTTCCTGTTCACTGGCCCCCAACGCATCGTGGCCAAACTGTCCCGCCCCGGCATCCGCTTCCGCGCGCTGCCGCCGGCCTCGCGGATCTCGCTCGTCGTCCTGATCGTCGTGGCGCTCGCCGCGGTGTGCGCATCCCTGATCGCGGACAACCCGCTGACCACCGGCATCCCCGTCCAGGCGCCGAGCGCCCACCACTGGTTCGGCACCGACCGGGTCGGCCGCGACATCTTCGCCCGGGTCGTGTACGGCTCCCGCTACTCCCTGGTCATCGGCCTGGGTTCGACGGCTTTGGCCGTCGTGGTCGGCGCGATCCTCGGCTCGCTGGCCGCCACCTCGCCCAAGTGGGGCGACGAGACGGTCATGCGGATCCTGGACGTCGTCATGTCCTTCCCGCCGATCGCGCTGGCCGCCGTACTGGTCACCGTCTTCGGCTCCAGCGTGCCCGTCCTGATCTTCACCATCGCGTTCGTCTACGTGCCCTCGCTCGCCCGCGTGGTGCGCGCCAACGTGCTCGCCCAGTACGGCGAGGACTACGTCGCCGCGGAGAAGGTCATCGGCGCCCGACGCACGTACATCGTGCTGCGACACGTGGCCATCAACTGCGCCGCGCCCGTCATGGTGTTCGCGACCGTCCTGGTCGCCGAGGCGATCATCTTCGAAGCCAGCCTCTCCTTCATCGGGGCCGGTGTGCAGGACCCCGAGCCGAGTTGGGGCAACGTCCTCTCCTACGGCCGGCAGATCCTGCTCTCCGGCGGCTGGTGGGCCACGTTCTTCCCCGGCCTGGTGCTGCTGATCACCGTGCTGGCGCTGAACGTCCTGTCCGAGGGGCTCACCGACGCCTCCGCGTCGCCCGGTGCCGCCCGGGTGGACCCGGTGGCGACCGCGGTGACCGCGGGTGGCGACGCGTCGCAGGCCGAGTCGGCGGAGCCGGTGGATGGGCCGGCCGGACTGCCTGCGGGGCGGACCGGTGACGCCGGGACGTCCGGGGCATCCGGGTCGTCCGGTGCTGCCGCTGCCGCGAAGGGCGGGGCGGACGACGACCGGGCCGCCGTCGAGCGCAGTCTCGTACTGCTCGCCGAACGCATGACGACCCACCCGCCGGTGATCCGGCCGGTCCCGGCCGACGCCCCCGACCTGCTGACCGTCCGCGACCTGTCGATCCGCTTCCCCGACCGCTACGGCGACGTCCCCGTGGTCGACGGCATCTCGCTCACCGTCCGCGAGGGCGAAACCCTCGGCCTGGTGGGGGAGTCTGGCTGCGGCAAGAGCATCACCAGCCTCGCCGTCATGGGCCTGCTGGCCCGCAACGCCGAGGCGAGCGGGAGCATCGAGTACCGCGGCCAGGACCTGCTCGGCCTCGCCCCCCGGCAGCGCCGCGCGCTCGCCGGCAGCGAGATCGCGATGGTCTACCAGGACGCCATGTCCTCGCTCAACCCGTCGGTGCTGATCGGCCGCCAGCTGCGCCAGCTCACCTCGCGCGGCGGCACCCGCAGCCCCGTCGAACTCCTCGAACTGGTCGGGCTGTCCCCGGAACGCACGCTGCGCAGCTACCCGCACGAACTGTCCGGCGGCCAGCGCCAGCGGGTACTGATCGCGATGGCGCTGTCCCGCAGCCCCCGGCTGCTCATCGCCGACGAGCCGACCACCGCGCTCGACGTGACCGTGCAGGCCCAGATCGTCGAACTGCTGGTCCGGCTGCGGGACGAGCTCGGCTTCGCGATGATCCTGGTCTCCCACGACCTGGCACTGGTCAGTGGCCTCGCGCACCGGGTCGCGGTGATGTACGCGGGCCAGGTCGCCGAGACCGGCGACACCCGTGCGCTGCTCACCGACCCCACCCACCACTACACCCGCGGACTGCTCGGCTCGGTCACCTCGCTGGAGTCGGGCGCGCCCCGGCTGCACCAGGTGCACGGCGTGGTCCCGGCCCCGCAGCACTTCGGCGCCGGCTGCCGGTTCGCCTCCCGCTGCGAGGCGGCGACCGAACTGTGCCGCACTCAGGCGCCCGGGCTCGGCGGACGCCCCGGGGCGCTCGCCGGCGCCGGTGAAGAGCTCGGCGGCGAGGCGGGACGGCACGGCTTCGCCTGCCACCACCCGGCGGAACCCGTACTGCTGCAAAGGAGCGGACGATGATCCGGCTCGAAGACGTCCACGTCCGGCACCGGGCCCGGGGCGGCGGCCTGTTCAAGCACGACGCCGTGCACGCGCTCACCGGGGCCGAACTGACCGTGGAGCGCGGTGAGATCGTCGGCCTGGTCGGCGAGTCCGGGTGCGGGAAGTCCACGCTGGCCCGCGTCCTGACCGGACTTCAGCGGCCCACCGAGGGCCGGGTGCTCTTCCGCGGCGAGGACCTGTGGGGCCTGCCCGCCGCCAGGCGGCGTACCGAGTTCGGGTCTTCGGTCGGGGTGGTCTTCCAGGACGCCTCGACCGCCCTGAACCCGCGCATGCCGGTGGGCCGCATCCTGCGCGACCCGCTGGACGTGCACCGCCGCGGCACGGTCCGTGACCGGGAGCGCCGGGTCGTCGAACTCCTCGACCTGGTCGGGCTGCCCAGCCACACCCTGCACGCGTTGCCCGGCCGGCTCTCCGGCGGGCAGCGCCAGCGGGTGGCCATCGCCAGGGCGCTGGCGCTGGGGCCCGAGCTGATCGTCGCCGACGAACCCACCAGCGCGTTGGACGTGTCGGTACGCGCCCAGGTGCTCAACCTGCTGATGGACCTGCGCGCCGAACTCGGCCTCGGCATGGTCTTCATCTCCCACGACATCCAGACCGTCCGGCATCTCTCGGACCGGCTCGCCGTGCTCTACCTCGGCCGCATCGTCGAGGAGGGCCCGACGGCGCAGGTCTCCAGGACGCCGGCCCACCCGTACACCGAGTCGCTCTTCTCCGCCACGCCCAGCCTGCTGGAGACCACCGAGCGGATCGTGCTGAACGGTCCCGTCCCCTCCGCCACCAACCCGCCGAGCGGTTGCCCGTTCCGCACCCGCTGCTGGAAGGCGGACGACGCCTGCGCGGACGTCTTCCCGGCGCCGACCGCGGACGGCGCGCACCGCTGGCACTGCGTACACCCTCAGATTCCCGCACCGGCGGCCACCGCCACGCGGCCCGCTACAAGGAGCAGTTCGTGAAGCCCCGCACCACCCCCTTCTCGGGGGTCATCCCGCCCGTCGTCACCCCGCTCGCCGCCGACGGCACCGTGGACACCGTGTCGTTGGAGCGCGTGGTCCAGCACCTCATCGACGGCGGTGTCGACGCGCTGTTCGCGCTGGGCAGCTCCGGCGAGGTCGCCTACCTGACCGATGACCAGCAGGACATCGTCCTCGACGTGGTGGTGAAGACCGCGGCCGGGCAGGTCCCGGTGCTGGCCGGCGCCATCGAGACCACCACCAACAAGGTGATCGAACGCGCCAGGACCGCGACCGCGAAGGGCGTCTCGGCGATCGTCGCGACCGCCCCCTTCTACACCCGCACCCACCCCACCGAGATCGACCGGCACTTCCGGCAGATCGCCGCGGCCTGCGAACTGCCCGTGCTCGCCTACGACATACCGGTGTGCGTGCACAGCAAGCTCTCCCGCGAGCTGGTCCGTACCCTCGCCGCCGACGGTGTCCTCGCAGGTGTGAAGGACTCCAGCGGCGACGACGTGTCCTTCCGCCAGCTCGCCCTCGCTCTGAGCGACCAGTCCGGATTCGCCTTGCTCACCGGGCACGAGGTCGTCGTCGACGCGATGTTGCTGGGCGGCGCCGACGGTTCGGTCCCGGGCCTGGGCAACGTCGACCCGCACGGCTACCGGCGGCTGCACGACGCCGCCGCGCGCGGCGACTGGGCCGCCGCCCGGGCCGAACAGGACCGGCTGGCCCGGCTCTTCGAGATCGTCGCGGTGGCCGACCCCGCCACCGCCTCCGGAACGGCCGCCGGGCTGGGCGCGTTCAAGACCGCGCTCACCATCCTCGGCGTGATCGCCGCGAACACCGTCAGCCCGCCGATGCGCCCGCTGACCGCCGAGGAGACCGACCGCATCACCGTGATCCTCGAACAGGCCGGGCTGCGATGACGCTGCTCGCCGGGGTCGACATCGGCGGCACCAAGACAGCCGCCGCCCTGATCACCCCCGAGGGCAAGCTGGTGGACCGCACCTCCCTCGCCACCCCCGCCGCCCAGGGCCCGGCCGCCGTCCTCGACGCGGCG
>NZ_JACEGK010000026.1:0-26954 GCF_056859195.1 Streptomyces sp. NH27 | reverse complement strand
GTCCTCCCCTCGGCCCACGCGGCCAATCCCTGAGCGCTGTCACTCGAACGAGCGGTCTTGGGCTCGCCAGCCCCATGTTCGAATAGAAGTTCGATAGCGTTGTGGGTGCAGGGATCAGCGCGGCGCGCGGAAGAAGCGCGACCGAGCCGCCGGCGGGCGTCCACCTCCACCCGCCGGTGTCCGACGAGGAGCGGAAGGGGGTGCGGGATGGTCACACGGCATGACGTCACGGGAGCGGGCGGCCTGCGGCTCGCGGCGTGGGAGTACGGCGCGCCGGCCGCGGCCGGGCCTGGCACACCTGCGAATACGGGCATGGCTGCTGGTGCCCGCGCTGGAGCCGGCGCGGGCAGGGCCGAGCAGGCCGACGCGCGCGCCGCGACCGGTGTGGCCCTGGCCGCCGGTCGCCCGGCACCGGGCGGGTCCGCGGAACCCCGCTCCGGAATGCTCCTGCTGCACGGCCTGCTCGGCCGGGCCTCGCACTGGGCAGCCACCGCCCGGCGGCTTGCCCCGCGCTATCGCGTGCTCGCCCTCGACCAGCGCGGCCACGGCCACAGCGGCAAGCCCGACGGCCCTTACACCCCCGAGGCGTACGTGCGGGACGCCATCGCCGCCATCGAGCAACTCGGCCTCGGCCCGGTCACCCTCGTCGGCCACTCCACGGGCGCGCTGACCGCCTGGCAGTGCGCGGCGCGGCGGCCCGACCTCGTGGCGGCCGTCGGCATCTGCGACATGCGCGCCTCGGCCCTGGGGGAGACAGGCCAGCGGGAGTGGGCGGACTGGCTGGCGTCCTGGCCGCTGCCCTTCGCCACGCTCGGCGACGTACGCCAGTGGTTCGGGGCCGACGACCCGTGGGCCGATCCCCCCGACCCGGTCCGCGGCGACTTCTTCGCCGAGGTGATGAGCGAACGGGAGGACGGCTGGCGCCCGATGTACGAGCCCGCGCATCTGCTCGGCTCCCGCGACCCCTGGATACGTGACGCCCACTGGGACGAGTTGGCCCGGGTCCGCTGTCCGGCGCTTGTCGTCCGCGGGCCGGCCGGCGAGTTGGGCCGTGCCGAGGCGCAGGAGATGGTTCGCGTCCTGCCGCGCGGGCGCTACGCCGAGATCGCAGACGCCGGTCATCTGGTTCCGTGGGACCAACCCGACGCCTGGGTCGAGACGTTGGAGCGCTTCGTCGAGGAGGCCCTCGGCGAGCGGGCGGCCGAGGGCTCGGCGTGATCCACGGCTGTCGGTGCCTGCCTGGTCGGCGGTGCCTGCCCGGCCGGCGCGCCCGCCTGCCCGGCTGACGGCGACGCGCGCGGACGGGACGGGCCCGGCGGGTACCGCTGGGAACGGACGCCGACGCCGTAATCGTCCGTACGCCATCGGCCCGTAGCCGTGATGCGGGCGTGCTGCGGGCGTGGGCGGTTGTGGTGCCTGTGTGTGGCGGGTGTGGAGCCGTGGGTGCCTGCTGGGGAGAGCCGCGGGCGGTACGGGGGTTCGGACTGCGCGTAGTCGTTCGGCTGCTGGTAGCTTGCGTGTCCGCTGGGTTCCACATCGCGACATGGGGGAGTGCGGATGCGCTGTCGGAGTCGTTTGAGTCGTCGAAGTCGAAGTCGAAGTCGAAGTCGCCGGGACGGTCAGGGCCGGCCGGACGCCGTGGGCCCGCGCGGCCGTGTGACCGCGGCCGGGTACGCGGGCACGGCGACCGCCGCCGCGGTGGTCGCTGCCGCACTGGTGCTAACCGGGTGCAGTAGCGGCGGCGGTGGCGGCGACGCCAAGAAGGAGCCGAGCGCGAGTGCGACGGTCACTCTGCCGCCGGCCCCGTCCGTCTCCGCCGCCAGCACGGGCACCGGCACGCCGAGCGCGACCGGTTCGGCGACCGACAGCGCGGACGGCGGCGACACCGGTGGTGCCTCCACGGACTCCACACAGAGCGTCGAGGGCGTCTGGCTCGCCACCGTCGACGGGGTGAAGGTCCAACTCGTGCTCGGCAAGGGGAAGGCCGCCTTGACCAGCGACCATCTGTGCGGCGGCAGTTACACCGAGCGGGACGGCGTCCGCCTGACGATGACTTGCATGGACGGCGACAAGGAGCGTACGTCCGGGCACGGCGTGATGGCCGTCGACGGCAAGACGCTCACCGTGCAGTGGACCGATGGACCCACTGACACCTTCACCCGAACTGGCTTGCCCAGTAGCTGAATCACGGGGGCGCACGGGGGTGGGCGGGCTGCGTCCCATGCGTGACGTTGTCGTGGCGATGTCCAAGTTCGGCAACAAATCCTGGGGCGCCAGGGACAACGGCTGCATTCGCGGCCTTCGTTTGCTAGCGTCCCGTATGGCGGATGCAGTGTCCGCCACGTTTCCTACTAACGGGGAGGGACGCACATGGCGGGTATTCAGGGCGCCGATATCGCCCAGTTGAACGCTCTGGCCGGGAAGTTCGGCACCGAGGCCGGTAACCTCGCGACGCTGATCGGCCACCTTCACACGGCGACCGGCAGCAGCACGGACTACTGGAAGGGCCCGCGTGCGGACAAGTTCCGCAGCGAGTGGGAGCAGCTCAAGCCGACCTTCGAGAAGTTCGTGGCGACGCTGCACGAGGCTCAGAACTCGGCGAAGAACAACGCGACCGCCGTCCACAACGCCACCAGCATCTAGGTAATCGTCACGGTCCAGACATCGTGCGGTACCGCAAGGGCCGGGCCCGGAGCATCGCTCCGATCGCCCGGCCCTTCCGCATGCGCGGATTGGGCGGCCTCGAAGCGAAAGCGGGGCCGCGCCCTGAACGGCCCGGCCCCGCAATCCAGTTGTGCGCGAGTCGGCTGCACGCAGTCCGCTTCTGGCACTGACTCCGCTTGCATCGAATCCGCTTGCACTGACCTCGTTTGCACCGAATCCGTTTGCGTCGAATCCGGTTGAGCGAACTCCCGTGACACGGCGGCCGGTTACGGCGCCCTGACTACACCGGCTCCGCCGCCTGGACCTGCATCACCGTGCCACCACGGATCAGCAGGCCGCGGCCGAGCGGGCCGCCGCCGACGTCTCGCGGTAGACGGACGTTGAACAGGTCGCCCTCCGACCCGCCCTGCGGCGACAGGAGCAGACCGTTACGCGACTTCCGCGCCTCCACCACGAAGCCGCGGTACTGCGAGCCCATAGAGTCGGCCGATCCGGCCGCGATCAGCCCGTGGTCGCCGTCCATACCGCTCTTGACGACCTCCTCCAGCGCCGTCTCCAGCGTGGTTTCGTAGAGGAGTTCGCTGTCGTCCACGAGTACCACGTACGTCTCCCCGTCCGCCTTGCCGGTCAGCTCCGACAGATCCTCCGCGCTCGCGTCGGTGCCCACCAGCAGGCCCAGCACACCGGGCTGGTCGGCCAACTCGCGCAGCGGGGAACGGCGCGGCGTGACCAGCACCACCGGCGTACCCCTGGCGAGCAGCGACCGCGCCGCCGTGACCAGCGCGGTCGAGCGGCCCGACTTCGGCGGCCCGGCTATCACGAACCCGGGCCCGGCGTCCTGGAGATCGATCCCGACCGGCGTCAACTCGTCGCCGCCCACGCCCATCAGTGCCCACAGCGGTGACGGCGGCGTGAAGTCCGGGTCGAGCGCCATCGCGTCGGTCAACGTGACCCGCGGCGGCAGCGCATCCACCCGCATCGGACGTTGCGGCTTGGGCAGCCGCCCGACCCGTCCGATCTGCTCGGTGGCCCGCCGCCCGATCTGCTGCAGCACCGCCACCTGCGCCTGGCCGGCCGGGTCCGCGGCCAGCAGCGCCACCTGGTTCTCCTGGACGCCGTCGTCGGTGGGGCGCAGCGCCCGCCCGGACGGCATGTTCTTCGGCACCTCGCGCGGGGCGAGGCCGCCGTTGACGTAGTCGTTCGGGTCGGCCATCCGCAGGATCAGCTTGTCCGCGAAGACCGAGGAGATCGCCCCGATGAAGCCGGAGCGGTCCGACGTCATGACGACCTTCAACCCGGCCGAACTGCCCTCCCGGAACAGCCGCATGGCCCCCTCGATCAACTTGCCGTAGTTGTACGTCTCGAAGGTCGAGGTGTAGTTCTCCCAGTTGTCGAGCAGCAGTACCATCCAGGGCAGCCGCTCCTCCGGGGTGGCCGCCATCGCCCGCTGCTCGGCGGCACTGGACGCGCCCTTGACGGCGAGGAGTTGCTGCCGCCGCGACACCTCGTTCGACAGCCGGTCCAGCAGCCGTGACAGCCGCTCCGGCTGGTCGCGGGTGACGACGGCGCCGCAGTGCGGCAGCGTCACCAGCGGCAGCAGCGCGTTGGCGCCGCAGTCGATGGCGTAGACGTGCACGTCGTTGGGCGCGGTGTCGCGGGCGAGCGAGCCGGCGATCGTACGCAGCGCGGTGGAACGGCCCGAGCGTGGGCCGCCCGCGATCAGGACGTGCTCGCCGTGCACCAGGTCGACCGAGAGCCGGGCACGGGCCTGTTGCGCGGGCAGGTCGGTGAGGCCGTAGGCGATGGGCGATACGTCGCCGGTCGCGACCGCGGTGCCCGCCGCGGGCAACTCCTCGGCGACGATGTGCTCGGGCAGCGGGTCCAGCCACGGCTTGCGCGGCGCAGGGAAGTTGAGCAGGTCGGAGGCTGCCCTGATCGCGTCCACCAGCACCGCGAGGTCGGTGACCATGGTGCCGTCGTCCGCGTCGCCCTGCGCGCCGCGCGGTATCGGGCGGCCCAGCGACTGCCAACCCAGCGGTACCACCTCGGCCTTGGTGCGATCCTGGCCGACCGCCGGGCGGCGGCCACCGATGCGCGCGGACTGCACGCCGACCAGCGACTGGGCGCCGGAGCGGACATAGGCCCGGCCGGGCGTGGACTTGGCGATCGCCCCGGAGTCGGGTGCGTCGATGACGTCCCGGGACTCGTCGGCATCGGTGACGCGCAGCGCGATCCGCAGGTTGGTGTTGGCACGGATGTCGGCGCTGACCACACCGGCGGGCCGCTGCGTCGCGAGCACCAGGTGTACGCCCAGCGAACGGCCACGGCGGGCGATGTCGACCAGACCGGCTATGAAGTCCGGCAGTTCGGCCACCAGTGAGGCGAACTCGTCGATGATCAGGACGAGTCGGGGCATCGGCTCCAACTCCGGCCGCAGCCGCCGCGCGTCGTTGTAGTCCTCGATGTCCTTGGTACCGGCGTTGAACAGGATCGTCTCGCGGTGGTGCAACTCCGCGGCGAGCGAGGCCAGTGCCCGCTCAGTCAGGTGCGCGTCGAGGTCGCTGACCATGCCGACGGTGTGCGGCAGCCGCGCGCAGTCCTGGAAGGCGCTGCCGCCCTTGTAGTCGATGAGGACGAAGTTGAGCGCGTCGGGACGGTTGGCCACCGCGAGCGAGGCGATGATGGTCTGGAGCAGCTCGGACTTGCCCGCGCCGGTGGTGCCGGCGACCAGTGCGTGCGGGCCGTCCTTGCGGATGTCCAGCACGAAGGTGCCGTCCGCGCCGACACCGATCGGCGCCGCGGTGCTCGAACCGCCGCGCTGCCAGATCCCGGCGACCTGCTCGCCCACCGGGTCGGGCATGCCCAGCAGATCCAGCAGCCGTGCGGACGTCGGCAGCGCGCTGTCCGCGTCGTCGCGGCTGACGTCGCGGACCGGCGCCATCGAGCGGGCCACCAACTCACACCAGTCGGGGCCGACTTGGTCGGCGAGCACCTCGCCGAGCCGTTCGAGTCCCGCACCGCGCAGGTGCAGCCGGCTGGCCGCGTGCGGGGACCAGCACAGCGCGAGCCGCACCTCCTCGGGCAGCAGCCGCTCGTCCTCGTCGACGCACAGCGCGAACATCCCGAACTGCGGCCCCTCCTGGAGGAGTTGCGGCAGACCGGGCATCCGGCGCAGCAGCCGTGCACCGTCCAGCACCACCAGGACGTACGGGTCGGGCCGCAGCCGGCCGCCCTGGTTGGCGGCGGAGTCCGCCTTGCGCCGGGCCAGCTCCTGGAGGAGCTCGTTGATCCGGCGGCCGGCCGCCTCCTGGTCGGTACCGATCAACGAGACGCAGTCCTGGCCCTGTTGGGGTGCCAGATGCGGCAGCCAGTGCGCCCAGCCCCATGACTGCTCGGCGTCATGGGCGGAGGACAGCACCACGATCGACAGGTCGCGCGGGCTGTGCAGCACCGCGGCCTGCGACACCAGCCAGCGGGTGGTGGCCAGCGCCCGGGCCCGTGCGCCCGCGACGCCGATCACGCCGATCTCCGGGAACGGCAGCGGCAGCGGCACGTCGTGCACCAGCGGGGGTTCCAACGGCGGCGCGCCTTCGGGAATACGGCCCTTGGGCTGCAGCTCGATGTCCGCGGGCATGTCCGAGACGCCGATCCGCAGCCGCATCGCGTCGGGGTCGGTGAGCCGCCGCTCCCACAGCCGGCGGCGCGGGCCGGTCGCGAAGAGCAGAATCTCGGCGGCGTCGGGGTAGTTGGCCCGCCGCTCCCGCTGGTCGAAGACCCGGGCGGCCTCCAGGTCCTCTTCGTACTCGGCCATCGCGGTCTTGTAACTCTTCGCGGCGTCCTGGTTCTTGCGCTTGCCCGCGCGGTTGTCGCTGACCCACTGGCCGACCATCATCACCGGGCTCATCACGCAGAACAGCAGCATGTAGACCTGGTGGACCATGAAATACATCATCACGCCGAAGATCAGCGGCACGATCAGGGCGAGTGCCTGGAACCGGGCGCGGTCGCCCTTCTCGCCCTTCTGCGGGACGTACAGCCGGGGCCGCGGCGGCAGCGCGGACAGCCGGGGCGGCCGGTTGTAGGCGAGGCCGCCCTCGCCCATCGGGGACAGGTGGGCGTCCGGCACGCTCGGCTCGTCCAGCACGAGCACCGAGTCGCCCGCCTTCACCTGCGCGCGCAGCGGCCACGGCCGCTCCGACTCCACCGGTTCGTTCTCCAGCGTCAGGCCGGAACCCGGCGCGCCGATCAGCGTCACCTTGCCGTCCATGGCCACCGAGACCCGCGCGGCGGTCGGCGCCATCGCCGGGTCCTGCACGGTGACGGTGCAGCCCACCGCCGAGCCGAGGGTCGCGGTGCCGACGCCGAGCCGGGCCACCCGGCCGGCGCCCGGCCCCGCGCACACCCGCAGTTCATAGCGCCCGGACGGCTCTCCGGTGCGCATGAACGGCCCGATCGAGTCGTCGACGGTGACCCGCATGCCGTCGCGCAGCACCGTCGATGCCTGCGCCTGCGGGTCACAGGGCACGCCGTCGGCCCATAACACCGGTGCGAAGTCGACCTGTTGGGTGGCCCACGACCTCGATTCGCCGGGCCGGCTGCTCACTTGCCCGCCCAATTGCCCGCTCGGCTGACCGCCGCCCTGCTGCTGTCCGGGGAACTGTACGACCACGCCCCCGCCTTGCCCGGCCGACTCCTGCGCCACCGCGCCGACCGCCCGCCCCAGCGCCAGCGCCACGTCGCCGGCGCTCGCGGAGTCATCGGCCGTCACCAGCAAGTCCTGCGCGTCGACGCCCTGCTGTACGACCGTCACGGTCACGCGCATGGCTGTGTCCCTCCCCGTGGGCCCGTATCGGGCCCCGCATCCACTGTGCCTGTATCCATTAACCATCCCAGCGTTCCCACGAGGCTATAGGCCCGCGGAAACCCCGGGTAAGTCCCATCGCGGCTCCGCCGGGGCCGATGTCGCCGCCGTTCGCTGCCGGCGTTTGCTGCCGCCGTTCGTCGCCGCCGTTCGGCCGCCGGAAGCGCCGACGAAGGCGGAACCGTTTCTGCCGGCTATGCGATCCTCGTCTGTAACACGGGCTGGCCAGGCTCACCTTGTTGCGGGGAATGCGATGTCCTCGCGATGCGGAAGCTCGGCAGAAGGCACAAGCGGACAACGGGAGGAGAAGCGGATGGGTGAGTTTTCCGGGATAGATCCGGACGGACTGCAGAAGATGACGAGTTCGTTCAAGGGCGACAAGGACCATCTGCGGTCCACCGCGACGTCGTACAAGTACGAGTTCGAAGCGAAGCGGCTGGACACCTCCTCGCTATCGCAACTGACTGGTATATGCGGCTGGTTGGACGACCAGATGTCGATGCTCACCCGCCGCTACCACCTGGCGATCGCGGCCCAGAAGCCGTATCCGGGGCACAAGGGCATGGTCACGATCGACGACAGCATGGTGAGCACGACCGCCCAGTCGAAGAAAGAGGGCAAGGCTCTCGCGGACAAGTACAAGGACGCGATCAAGAACGGCGACGACCCGTCCGAGAACCTCTTCGCCGACCTGAGCGCCCACTCGGACGAACCGGACTATCTCAAGTCCTTCTAGGGCGAGTTGGGTCCGCAGAACCTGATGGTTCTGACCAACGACATGGCCGACGACAACACGTTTAGCCGGTACGGGGACCACCCGGATCAGGCCAAGCACGACCGCGACGTCATCGCCAAGACCTTCGGCACCTACACCAAGGTCGCCTTCGAGGGTCAGAGTGCCCGGCAAGCAGGCGAGTCGGGACAAGTGGTTCGACAAGTTCAAGGACCCCCGAGGGTGTCTTCCGCGCCGACTGGCTCACCGGGCTGCTGCCGGTCGGCTCGCAGGACAAGGACTACCTGGTCGCACTGGGCAACCGCGTCTTCGACAAGAACAGTTCGAACGGCAGCGAGTTCATGAACAGCTCGGGCATGGAGAAGGGCGTCTTCGGCGACGACCACTACACCCAGCTCGTCAACGCGATCGGCAAGAACCCCGAGGCGTCGGGTGAGTGGATGGACCACAACTACGACAAGCTGCAGAAGCTCATCTACCCGCTCGGCTCGTGGAAGCTCGACCAGCCGCCCGCCCGGGCGCACGCGTTCGCGGACATGATGTCGGCCGGCACGATCGACCTGAAGGCGACCAACCGGCCGCTCGCCGAGAAGCTCACCGCCCGCATCATGATGGACAACTACCGTCCTCAGAATGGTGATTCGAGCAAGATCCATCCTTACGACCCGAACGATGTCTACTACGGCGATCTGATCACGCAGAACTGGAGCGACATGGTCTACGGGATCACGTCGCCGACCAACAACACGCTGTGGGGCGCCAACGCCACGGCGGGCGGCTTCACCGAGAAGATGTCGCAGTGGGACCAGAAGGCGTTCCTGGCCGGTCAGGACCCGAATCGCCCCGGTCTGGAGGTGGGCGCGCCGCTGTGGCAGGCGCTGCTCAACGAGTCGACGCGGAACCCGACCGTCGCCGGCCAGGAGAGTGCGCTCTTCGACTCCTTCCGGACCCAGATCACCAACGAGGTCGGCAGCGCCAAGAAGGACACCGACGAGCACGAACAGGACTACCGCGCCATGCAGCGCGGAATGATGATGAAGGCGTACAGCACTGCCTTCGAGTACGCCAAGGGTTCGATCGAGACGGATGCCGACGACTGGGCGAATGGTGTCAACAGAGCCCGAACCTCGATGATCAAGGATGCGGCCAAGATGGCACAAGGAGTCGCCACCGGTGGTGCTTCCGCCATCCTCGACCTTGGAACGGAGAAGGCGACCGAGCTGGGAGGAACCCCGACAGACCTGCTCACCGACTACATCGCCAGCAAGGTGTCGGTGTCCCCGGAGGACGCACCTGGCCTCGCCGCCAAGTACAAGCAGATCAACGACGCCGAGCTCGACCTCACTTGGCAGCACGAGTACCAGAGCGAGGCCAACTCGCAGCTCACCGGTGGTGGCTTCTCGCCCGATGTGACCGCGTCGGTCACGATCCACCCCCGGAACGGTGTGCCGAAGACGTACACCGGCAATCCCAAGGACTACATCAAGGTGCCGGCCGACAACTTCATCACGTCCGACGGCACGGTCATGGACATCGACAAGATGACCCCCCGCCAGCGCTCCGCGTACAGCAATTGGCTCATAGACCCCGCGATCGTCAATCATGTGGACTCGCGAGGCTTCACCCAAGGGGTGCAGCTCCAGCACCTGGCGGAGTGAAGAGGGCCGCTCCGGGGCGGCTTCCTGGTGGAAGACCGGGCAGCCGCCGACGGGTCTGGATCGGGTTAGTTGCTCTGGGTCTTGGGCTCGATCTTCAAGGCGTCGAGGAAGGCGCGCAGTACGCCGGCGGCATTGTGGTCCACGAGCGTTTGGTGGTTGACCGAGGGCGAGAGCGTGACCGTGGCGGCCTTGCTCTGCCAGGCGCACGTCGTGATGGTGTGGCCGGCTCCCGAGGCGTCGGCGCACTGGATCTTCCCACCCTGCTTGCCGGCCGGGTAGCTCGTGATCTCCTCCTTCCCGTCGGTCCCCAGGAGTTCAGAGGTCATCGAGGCCGAACCAGGTCCGAAGTCGGTCTGGTCGCTCTTGTAGTCCGGTGGGTCGAGTGACACGTCGATCAGTGCGGCCCGGCCGCCCGGGGCCAGATAGGTGAGGTCGACATCGCCTTTGGTGATGTCGGTGTTGACGCTCGTGAGCCCCGTCCACTCCGTGGCCCCGTTCTTCGTCTCCGTGTACGCGCCGAACGCCTTCGGGATCACCGCGGTGTGCTTGGTCGGCTTGGAGTCACCGCTGTTGGCGGCAACGGCCCACCAGCTGATGCCGCCCGCGACCACGATCAGCGCGCCCGCGAGGGCGAAGAGCTTCCGGCGGCGCTTGGCGCGGTCGCGGTCGCCCGGGTCGGGTACGGAGATCGGGGTGAGCGCGATGGCGTTGTCGTTGTCAGCGGCGTTGTTCGTCACGTGGTCCTCGTCCTCCTGCGGGGGCTAGGGCCTGGCGTGTGTGTATCTGGGCAGCGTCAGGCTCTGCCGGATACCATAGAGGCCGGTGCGTTGCGAGCGCCCCGGGCCCAACAGGCGGAAAGCGGGGGCCGGGACGTCGGTCCGGATCTTTCCGTGGCCGCCGATGTGGCGCGCGACCGCGGATATTCTCGCTTTGATCGTGTTCGACTACGGGGGGACAACTCGATGGGTGACAGCAGCAACGCACCACAGGCAACGGTGTCGAATCCGGCGATCGAGGATCTGAACGACCTTAAGCGCAGACTGATGCAGGATCTCGGTACGCTCAAGGAGCCGTTGAAGACGACCTGTTCCGACATGGGAGGTGGCAAGGTGTGGGTCGGCAAGACGGCTGATGCCTGGGCCGCAGACGTGAAGGGCCGGCACGGCACGATCCAGACGCTGCTCGGCAAACTCGTACCGGTGATCGACGCGGAGATCAGCAAGCTTCCGGAGAAGGTCACCCCGGGCCAGGCCAAGATGTACCACCAGCCGATGCTGTGAATCAGCCGATGCAGTGAACCGGACGGCGTCGCGAGGGCGCAGGCCCGTAGCTCCTCGCAAACTCCGTACCGGCCGATGTGTGGGCGCGGTGGCCCCGTATCCCGGGCAATTGCCGCAGGTGCGGTAGTTCATGGTGGGATCGGGGTAGTTGACCGGGGACGAGCTTGGCTCGTTTCGTTCTGTTGCATTGCTGTGTGCGGGTTGTCACCGGCCACGCCTTGAGGGCGTTTGTTTGGCGCTGATAGCGTGCTGTGACTTGACATCGGCCTGTGGGGTCGTCGCCGGACGGGAGAGCGACGGACTTGCCGCACGGGGCCGAAAAAGCTGATGCGATGCGCCGGCTCGGGGGCAGTGAAGTGAAGACCAGGGAACGTTTCGCCGCGGGCGGCGGCAGTGGCCGTCAGTCCGTTCCCGCACCGAATCTGAACGGACCTGCCGGCGGTAGCCGGTTGCCGGTCGCGCCGCGTGAACGCAAGCCCGCGCTGGCCGCGTTGGCCGTCCTGCTGATCCTGGTGGGCGCGCTCGGCGCCACCGTGATGGTGCTGCGCGCGGGCAACAAGGTGTCCGTCGTGGAGATCACGGCCAACATCGCGGTCGGCGACAAGATCCCGACCACCGCCATGAGCGAGGTGATGGTCGCCGACGGCACCGATGTCCACTACATCCGCTGGAGCCAGCGCGAGGACCTGGCCACCCGCTGGCGCGCGGCGACCAACCTGACCAGCGGATCGGTCCTGGTCAACTCGATGATCACCGAGAAGTCCAACGTGCTCGCGCCCGGCAAGACCCTGGTGGGTCTGTCGCTGAAGGAGGGCCAGTACCCCAACGGCCTGAGCAACGGCCTCACCGTGGCGGCATACCTGGTCGGCGACGATGCCAAGTCCTCCGGCAACTCGGGTGGTTCGACCGGCGGCTCCAGCGGCTCCGGTGGTACCGGCGGCGGTAGCACCCCGATCAGCGACAACCTGATCATCAAGAACATCGACAGCAGCGACGACAGCGGCTTCGGCAACGGCTCCGAGACCATCACGGTCATCGCGGACGCCACCGACGCCGGCCCGCTGGCAATCGCTTCCGCGGCGGGAAACGTCTCCCTCGTGCTCGTCCCCAGCAAGCACTGATCGCGCGGCGCGGACGAGGCAGACGAGATGGCACTGATCGCAATCGCAGCGGACAAGGGTTCCCCGGGCGTCACCACGACCGCGGTGGCGCTCGCCGCCGTATGGCCGCGCCGTGTCCTGCTGGCCGAGGCCGACCCGGCCGGTGGTGACCTCGTCTACCGTTCGACGGGCGCGCACGGCGGGGTGCTCAACCCCAACTCCGGCCTGCTGTCGCTGGCTGCGACCGCTCGACATGGTCTGGCCGCGGAGCAGTTGTGGGACCACGCCCAGCCGCTGGTCGGTGGACTTGACGTGCTGGTGGGCCTTGCTGCGCCCGAACAGGCCACCGGGCTGTCCGGGTTGTGGCCGATGCTGGGCCAGGCGTTCGCCACGCTCGCCGAGTCGCCGAACGGCGCCGCCGACGTGATCGCCGACTGCGGCCGGCTCGGCCCGGACTCGCCGAGCCTCGAACTGCTGCCGCACGCCGCCCTGGTGCTGCTGGTCGCGCGGGCCGCGCCCGAGAGCCTGGCCCGGGTCAGGGACCGGGCCGGCGCGCTGTCCGCGAAGCTGCACGGCTCGCAGCGCGGTGCCGCCGCGCTCGGCTACCCGCCGATCGGCGTGCTGCTCATCGCCGACACCGGGGAGAGTGCCCGACTCGCCACCCAGGTCAACGAGATGCTGGTCGCCTCGCAGATCTCCGCCCGGGTGGTCGGCACCCTTGCCCACGACCCGGCCGGCGCCGAGATGCTCAGCGGCCGGCGCCGCGGCCGCCTGGACAAGTCGCTGCTGATCCGCTCGGCCCGCCAGGTCACCGCCGACGTACCGCAGCGGTACGGGGTCCTGCGATGAGCGAGGTGGATCACTCGCTCGTCAAACGCTTCCGGCAGGAGGCGGGCGACCGTATCGCCGAGCAGCGGCGGCTGGACCAGATCGCGGCCCGCACCGCGATGTCACCCGAGGACGAACGGCACTTCGCCCGCGCGATCATCGCCCAGATACTCGAGGACCACGCGCGCGCCGAGATCGCCGTCGGCCGCACCCCGCCGGACGCCCACGGCGAGGAGGCGTACGCCGCCGCGGTGCACGCCGCGCTCTTCGGCGTCGGCCGGCTCCAACCGCTGCTGGACGACCCCGAGGTCGAGAACATCGACATCAACGGCTGCGACCAGGTCTTCGTCGGCTACTCCGACGGCCGTGAACTGCCGGCCGAACCGGTCGCCGAGACCGACGAGGAACTGATCGAGCTGATCCAGGTGCTCGGCGCCTACTCCGGTCTGTCCTCGCGCCCGTTCGACACCGCCAACCCGCAACTCGACCTGCGGCTGCCCGACGGCTCCCGGCTCTCGGCCGTCATGGACGTCACCCGCCGCCCCGCGCTGTCCATCCGGCGGGCCCGCCTGGGCAAGGTCTTCCTCGCCGACCTGGTCGGCAACAACACGGTCACCCCCGAGGTCGGTTCGTTCCTCGCCTCGGCGGTGCTCGCCCGCAAGAACCTGATGATCGCCGGGGCCACCAACGCCGGGAAGACCACGCTGCTGCGCGCCATGGCCAACGTGATCCCGGCCCACGAACGCCTCATCACCGTCGAACGCGCCCTGGAACTCGGCCTCGACCAGTTCCCCGAACTCCACCCCAACGTCGTGGCGTTCGAGGAGCGGCTGCCCAACTCCGAGGGCCTGGGCGCCATTTCCATGGCGGAACTGGTCCGCCGCTCGCTGCGTATGAACCCCTCCCGGGTGATCGTCGGCGAGGTGCTCGGCGACGAGATCGTCACCATGCTCAACGCCATGTCGCAGGGCAACGACGGCTCGCTGTCGACGATCCACGCCAACGGTTCCGCCGAGGTCTTCAACCGCATCTCCACCTACGCGCTCCAGGCGCAGGAGCGGCTGCCGGTGGAGGCGTCGCAGATGCTGGTGGCCGGCGCCATCGACTTCGTGGTCTTCATCCAGCGCCGCAACGACTTCCAGCGCGGCGGCACCCTGCGCCGCGTCGTCACCTCCATCCGCGAGGTGAACGGTGTGGACGGCCGCGTCCTTTCCAGCGAGATCTTCGCCGAGCACCCGGACGCCGCCGTGGCCCTGCCGCACGCGCCCATCTCCTGCCTCGACGAACTGCTCGCCAACGGCTACCAGCCCACGGGGGTGTGGCGGTAATGTCCGGCTTCTTCTCGATCACCGCGTTCTACGGCCTGCTTGCCGGGGCGGTGGGCGGCGGCGGCATCGCGCTGTTCGTCGTCGCGATGCGTGGCTGGGCACCCAAGCCGGTGGCCGCCGGGCAGTCCGGCGCCGAACGCGCCTCAGAGATCGGGCGGTTCCTCACCCAGCGCGGCTCGATCGCCATCGTGGTCGGCCTGGTGGTGCTCGCCCTGACCCGCTGGCTGGTGCTCGGCGCGGCCACCGCACTGCTCGTCTTCGCCTGGGACCGGCTGTTCGGCGGCGCCTCCGAGGAACGCGCCGCGATGAAGCGGGTGGAGGCGCTGGCCGGCTGGACCGAGTCGCTGCGCGACACCATCGCCGGCGCCGTCGGCCTGGAGCAGGCCATACCGGCCTCCGCCCGGGCCGCCGCGCCCGCGCTGCGGGTCCATCTCGACTCCCTCGTCGACCGGTTGCGGGCCCGCTGGCCGCTGCCCGACGCGCTCCAGATGCTCGCCGACGAGATCAACGACGCCTCGGCCGACATCATCATCGCCGCCCTCATCCTCAACGCCCGGCTGCGCGGCCCCGGTCTGCGGGACGTGCTCGGCGCACTGGCCAAGTCCGCCCGCGAGGAAGTGGACATGCGCCAGCGCGTGATGGCGCAGCGGGCCAGCACCCGGCGCAGCGTGCAGATCGTGGTCGTGGTCTCCGTGGTGTTCGTGCTGGGTCTGGCCATCTTCAACCGCGGCTTCGTCGAGCCGTACGGCACCGCGATCGGTCAACTGGTGCTCGCCATCGTGTGCCTGCTGTTCGCGGCCGGCTTCTGGTGGCTGCGCAAGCTGTCGAAGATCGAGACGCCGGACCGCTTCCTCGTGCACGGACCCGAACGCACCGCCCAACAGCCGCCCATGGTCGGACAGTTCCCGGCAGGAGGCCAACAAGGAGCCGGCGGCCAGCAGGCAGTCGCCGGGCAGCAGGGCGGCCCGTACGGTGGTGCACCTCAACAGGCGCCCGGAGCGGCACAGGCCGTTCCGGGCCACGGAGCGCAGGGCCGTCCGGCCGTGCCGGGACAGGGGGCCGGCAACCGATGAACACCATCGTCTTCGCATGCCTGGTCGGCGCCGTCTTCGGCCTGGGCGTCTTCGCACTGATCCGGGCGCTGACGCCGAGCCGGCGCAGTGCGGTGTCCACCATCGCGCAGATCGACGCGCTGCGCGCCACCGGCGCCACCACCACCGCCGCCTCCACCACCGCCACCGAAGCCGAGGGCTGGCGCGCCCAACTCGGCCGGCGGGTCGCCGCCTTCTACCTCCAGCAGGGCTGGGAGCTGCGCTCGCTGCGTGCCGATCTCGCGGTGCTCGACCGCAGTTGGGAGGCGTTCCTCGCCACCAAGACGGTGCTGGCCGCGGCCGGCGTGGTCTTCGGCCCGGCGCTCTTCGCGGTGGGCGCGGAGATCGGCATCGGCATCAGCCCGATCATCCCGGTGTGGCTGGCGCTGCTCTTCGCCGCGGTGTTCTTCCTGCTGCCCGACGTCGAGGTGCGGCGGGACGCCGCGACCAAGCGCAAGGACCTGCGACGGGTGATCGGCGCCTACCTCGACCTGGTCTCCATGAACCTGGCCGGTGGCCGCGGTCTGCCCGAGGCGCTGATGGCGGCCGCGGAGATCAGCGACGGCTGGGCGCTGATGCGTATCCGCAACTGCCTTGCCGACGCGCGGATCACCGGCACCAGCCAGTGGGTCGCGCTCGGCCGGCTCGGCGACGAGCTCGGCATCGAGGAGTTGCAGGACCTCGGCGTCACCCTCGCGCTGGTCGCGGACGACGGCGCGAAGATCCGCGAGTCGCTGGCCTCGCGCGCCGAGACGATGCGCCATCGGGAACTGTCCGAGATCGAGGGCCAGGCCGGCGAGCAGTCCCAGTCCATGCTGGTCGCGCAGATGCTGCTCGCGGCCGGCTTCCTGGTCTTCCTGATCTACCCCGCAGCGATGCGGGTCTTCCAGGTCTGAGGACCATCGTGCAGCCCGAACGACGACCGTCCACCGAGAGGACCGAGCCATGAACCGCATGGACCGTATGGACCGTATGGACCGACTGGCCGCCCACGATCCGGCGTTGAACTTCGTCTACGTCTACCTGTTGGGGCGGATCGACCGTGTCCGCAAGGACGAGGACATGTCCCGCGGCGCATCCGCCGTCGAGTGGGTGGTGATCTCCGCCATCGTGGTCGCCATCGTCGCCGCGGTCGGCGTCATCATCAAGAAGGCGCTGAACGACAAGGCGAACGACGTGAAGAACTGCATCGGCAGCACGAACGGCGACAAGAGCTGCTGACCGGTCTGTCGGGGGAGAACAGCCATGGGACGGACGACCCGTACTCTGCGCCGCGCCGTACGCCGCAGGCTTGACGCGGCACACGGCGACAGCGGCGTGGGCAGCCGCGCGGCCGTGGCGCCGGGACGTGCTTCGGCGCGCCGCCCCGGCGGCGACCGCGGCATGACCGCGATCGAGTTCGTCTTCCTCACCCCGGTGCTGTTCTTCATGATCTTCGCGACCGTGCAGTTCTGGATGTACTACTTCGCCGACCACGTCGCGCAGGCGGCCGCGCGGGCCGGCGCCCGCAAGGCGAGGGACGAGGCGTCGACCGGCCAGGACTGGTCCGGGGACGCGAGCCGGACCGCGAGCGACTACATCAGGCAACTCGGGCCCCAACTGCTGATCGACCCGCGCGTGGCCCCGAGCCGGGACCCGCACGACGCCGACACCGTCCGCGTCCAGGTGACGGCGAAGGTGCCCACGGTCTTCCCGCTGGCGGGCTTCTCCTTCAGGGTGAACGAGACGTCGTCGGGTCCGGTCGAGCGGTTCGTGCCGGACAACGGGGGATGAGGGAAATGGAGTTCGCGCTCAGAGCGCGCGCGACAGCCGTACGCGGCGTACGCGCGACGGCCGACCGGTGCCGTACGGCGTGCCGGGGCAGGGACCGTACGGCGTGGCTGCCGGGCCCGGCCGGCGGCGACCGGGGGCTGTCCACCATCGAGGTGGTCATCCTCGCCCCGGTGATCATCATGTTCGTGCTGTTGCTGGTCGCGTTCGGCCAACTCGTCGACGGCCGGGGCGCGGTGGACGGCGCGGCCCGCGACGCCGCACGGGCCGGCTCGATCGAGCACAGCCGCTCGGAGGCGATCCAGCGGGCGGTCAAGGCGGCGCACGACGACCTGGCGGGCACCTGCACCGAGCCGGCGACGGTCACCCCGGTCGGCGACACCAGCTTCCGGCCCGACACCCTCTTCACGATCGAAGTCACGTGCGAGGTACGCGGGTTGAGCTTCCTCGGACTGCCCATCACCAAGACCGTGACCTCCACGTCGGCCTCGCCGCTCGACCCGTTCCGCAGGTCGGCGACATGAGGGCGGCGACGGAGGCGATGACGCCGATAGTATCGACGGCACCGATCACGGCGGCGGAAGCGGCCGAGGACGCGGCGACGACCTCGGAGCGGACCGTACCGGCCGGCCGTGCCGCTCCTGCCGGCGGCACCCTCACGGCCCGGCTGCGCGCCCTGCGCGGCGACGACCGCGGCTCCGGCGCCGCCGCCGTGGTGATCTTCGCGCTGGTGTTCATGGCGCTCGCCGCCTTCGTGGTGGACGGCGGGCTGTCCATCGCCAAGCGCGAGCGCGCCGCGGACATCGCCGAGCAGGCCGCACGGTATGCCGCTCAGGACATCGACGTGGCGGCGCTGCGCGGCGCCCAGAGCGGCGCCCAGCCGGTGATCGACTACCAGCAGTGCACCGCCCGGGTGCAGCAGTTCGCCCGCGACGTCAACCTGCCGGCCAGCGACTGGCGCCGTGCCGGCTGCCCGACCCCGCCGACCGGACCCGGCCGGGTCGAGGTGGTGGTGTACGTGACCTACAAACCGATCCTCAGCGGGTTCTTCTACAAGAGTTCGATCACCGTCGAGGGCAAGGCCGACGCCGTGTCGATCACCGGACCCGGCAACTGACTCCAGCGCACGAACCGTACGACAAGGACCCGTACGACAAGGCCCCGTACCACCGAAGGCAGAGGAAGCAGCCATGGCACGCACGACCGCCACGGGACGTAGCCGCCCGCAGCAGGGCGGGGGAGCGGCCGGACCGCCGCGCAGGCAACGTACGTTCGGCGACATCGTGCGGGCGTTCGGGGCGTTCCTGGCGCTCGCGGTGCTGGTGGTGGCGGTGCCGGCCGCGCTGCTGCTGTACATCGGGTCGCCGTTCCCGCACCACTTCAACTCCGACGTGCTCCAGCAGCCGATCACCTCGGAGACCTTCGTCAACACGCTGGCAGTGCTGGTGTGGGTGGCATGGGCGCAGTTCACCGCCTGCGTGCTGGTGGAGGCGAAGGCCGCGGTGTCCGGGGTCGGCATGCCGACCCGGGTGCCGGGCAGTGGCCCGAGCCAGTTGCTGGCACGGCAGTTGATCGCGGCGCTGCTGCTGGTCGGCGTGAGCACCGCGGGCCTGGTGCCCGGCCTCGCCCAACTCGGCCAGCAGCACTCGATGGAGAGCCAGGCCCGTCCCGGCGTGGCCGCGACCGCCCAGGCCACTCCCGGCCGGCAGACGGCGCCGCACCAGACCGCCGTACAGCATCAGACGGGGCCGAGCGCGTCCACCGCGCAGGGCGGCGGCAAGTCCACCCGGCAGGCGACGAAGTTCTACCGGATCAACCCGCCCGAGGGCCGGCACCACGACTCGCTGTGGGAGATAGCGCAGCGCCACCTCGGCGACGGCCGCCGCTACAAGGAGATCTACCAGCTCAACAAGGACCGCGTGCAGCCCGACGGTTCGCGGCTGTCGCAGGCCAGTCTGATCCGGCCCGGCTGGGTGCTGGAGATGCCCGCCGACGCGCACGGCGGCGACCTCGTCGAGATGCCGGTCGCGGCCCCGCACACCGCGCCCGACATCCTGCACTACGCCCAGCACGGCGGCGCCAAGGACACCACGGCCGAGGGCGCGCACGCCGCGCACCGGACCCCGGCCGGGGAGCAGGGCGGTTCGGGCGGCTCGGGCGGCGGTTCGGGCGGCGGGGCGCACGAGAGCGTCGCGGGCGGCGCGAGCGAGGTGGTCACCGGCCTGTCCGCGTCGCACGGCTTCGACCTGTCCGACGCGCTGATCGGCGCGCCGCTGCTGGCCGCGGGCCTGCTCGCCGCGCTGGGCCGGCGCCGCCGTACCGCGCTGTGGCAGTCGCTGACCGCGGGCGCGCTGCGCAGCCCGCGCACCCCGACCGGCGCGGAGGCCGACGTCGCCGACGCGTTGCGGATCGGCGCCGACCAGGAGGCGGTCAACTTCCTGGACCGGGGGCTGCGTTCGCTGTCCGCCCGGCTCGACGCGGACGGCCGCAAGCTGCCCGTGGTGTACGCCGCCTGGCTGACCGAGGACGCCCTGCACCTGCAACTGGCCTGGCCGGACGGTCAGCCGCCGGCGCCCTGGCAGACCGGGCAGGACGAGACGTACTGGCAGTTGGAGCGGGCCCGGTTGGTCGAGGACATCGACACCTCGGCCGCGGCTCCGTACCCGGGCCTGGCGGTGCTGGGCACCCTGGACAGCGCGCGGCTGCTGCTCAACCTGGAAGCGGTGCCCGGGATCGTGTCGCTCAGCGGCGCCAAGGCCGACCGCGAGGCCGTACTCGCCTCGGTCGCGGCCGAGTTGGCGACCAACGGATGGTCGGACCGGATGACGGTCACCCTGGTCGGCTTCGCGCAGGACCTGACCTCGCTGGCGCCGGCGCGGGTGCGGCACATCGGCACGGTCGCCGAGGCCGTGGAGATCATGGCAGCGGAGACCGTGCAGCGTTCGGGCGCGTTGCGCACGGCGGGCCAGGACAGCGTGCTCACCGGTCGCACCGGCCGCGCCCAGCACACCCAGTGGGCGCCGCACCTGGTGCTGCTGGCCGCGGAACCCTCCGACGAGCAGGCCCAACGTCTGGCGGAACTCGCCGCCGACGCGGGACGGTTGGGCATCGGCTACCTGATCGGCGCCGGCCGCAACGATCTGCCCGGCGCCGCATGGGAGTTGGAGATCACCCCGGCGGGACGGCTGCTCGCGCCGCTGCTCGGCCTGGACATGAAGGCCCAACTCCTGCCCAAGGCACAGTACGAGTCGGTGCTGCGGCTGTTCGCCGAGGCGGGTGGCGACGACCCGGGCCCGGACGCGCCGCCGTTCCTGGTCGACCTCAGCGACCAGGGTCGCCCCGGGGTGTACGCGCGGCTGCTCGGCCCGTTCGAGGTGGTCGGTATCGACGCGCCCGACCGGGAGCGCAGCGGCCTGCTGCACGAGGGGCTGGCGCTGCTGCTGCTGCACCGCGAGGGTGTGCATCCGCGGGTGCTGGCATCCGCGCTGTGGCCGCGCGGGGTCACCGAGGACGTACGGGACGCGCTCATCGGCCGGCTGCGGGAATGGTTGGGCACCGACCCGGACGGTGGGGAGCGCCTCACCCTCGACGGCACCGGGCGGATCGTGCTCGGCACCTCGGTCGTGTCGGACTGGGACGTCCTCCAGACGCTCCACCACGAGGCCACCGAGGGGCGGGCCGCCGGTGACCCGGCGGCCCGGCGCCGGCTGCTCACCGACGCCCTCTCGCTCGCCCGCGGCCGGCTCTTCGAGGACCGGGCGCCGGGCCGCTACGGCTGGCTCGGCCACGAGATCGTCGACGCCCAGCACCCCGTGCTGGTCGCGGAGATCGCGCTCGCGCTCGCTTCGCTGCACCTCGACGCGAACAAGCCGAAGGCGGCCGTCGCGGCGATCGAGACCGGCATGGCGATCTCGCCCGACGACGAGAACCTCTGGCTGGCCTACCTGCGCGCCGCCAACGCCACGGGCGATCCCGGCCGGCTCGAAGCGGCCGCCTCGGCGCTCTTCGCCCGGGCCGCCGGCAACGGCCCGTCCCGGGGCCTGCCGCCACGGGTCGAAGCCCTCCTGGACGAGCTGCTGCCCGCCTGGCGCGGCAGCATCGCCAACTGAGACCGGGGTGCCCCTGCGCGCAGGGGCACCCCGGGCGGTTCAGGGCCGGGCGACGGCGGTGAGGATCTCCGGCAGCCGGTCCAGCAGCCGGGGCGCGGTGAACCGCAGGCTCGCCACCGACAGCGCGGCGGCGTACACCGCGCCGACCGGCAACACCGTCCACAGCAGGGCGTGATGGTCTGTCAGGTGCAGCGCGAGGTCCAGGCCCAGCACCGGCAGGCAGAAGGCGGAGGCGACCACGGTCCCGCCCAGCGCGTTGAACGCCACCATCGAGCCGTTGCCGGGCGCGGCGTTCCCGAACGCGTTGTCCTGCGTGACCGCGTACGGGAAGCGGACGCTGGCGTAGCTGCCCGTGGAGATCAGGGCGCCGAGGAACGCGAAGGCCATCCCGAGCACTTCGGGCAGCGCGCCGGTCCTGCCCAGCAGCAGGGCGGTCGCGCACGTCACCACGGTGACGTAGGGGAGGGCGACCACGGCGAGCATCAGGGCCCGGCCGCGCAGCTCGGACTCCGCGTCCTTGCGGGTGGTGATGGTCGCGACGATGGTCCAGAACGCGGAGTTGTCCATGCCGAACTGGTTGTACATCTGCATGCCGAGCATGCCCGCGGTCCACAGGCACTGGTAGACCGAGCCGTGCTGGACGACCGCGACCAGCGGCAGCAGGAGGCCCACCGCGAGGCCGGTCGCCCAGGACGCGCGCAGCTTGGGGTCGCGCCCGGCGTAGCGGAACTGGCGTTCCATCACGGTCGCGGTCCGGCCGGCCAGGGTCCGTTCGGGGAGCAGCCGCGCGAACAGCGACGGGCGGCTGCCGCCCTTGCGCTCGGTGCGGTCCGGGGCCGGCTGGAGGGTGGAGGAGTCCGGCGACATCATCAGCCGGTACAGAGTGCGATACCACCAGCGCAGCACCACGGCCAGCAGTGCGACGGCGAGGGCGAGTTGGGCCGCCGCCTGCCCGTACGCGCCGTCGGAGACCGACCGCACCGCATCGACCGCGGAGGCCGGCGGGACCCAGCGCAGCACCGAGGTGACCGAAGCGACCCGGTGCAGGCCGTGGTTGGAGGACAGGGAGCTGAGCCCGAGGTTGACCAGCTGCGCGCCGACGGCCACGATCAGCCCGCTCAGCAGCGCGAGGTCACGGCCCTTACGGCTGGTCAGCAGCCGGGTGTTGGCCGCGGCGACGCCCCGGGAGACGGCCGCGCAGATCGCCAGCAACAGGACCACCGCCGGCACCGCGACGACCGCGGCCGCCGCGCCGTGCGCGACGGCCACCACCGAGCCGGTGCCCACCAGCAGCGTGAACAGCGGGCCCGCGCCGATCAGCGACGACGTCAGCAGAGCGGTGATCAGCGGGCGGGGGCGCAGCGGGAGCATCGCCAGCCGGGTCGGGTCCAGGGTGTCGTCGCCGCCGAAGAAGAACAGCGGCATCACCGCCCAGCCGATGGCCAGCACCGCCGCCATGGTGACGGCGGCGGCCGGTGCGTACTCGTTTCCGCGCAGGGCGATCATCCCGGCGCCGTTGCCCAACGCGTAGAGCATCGCGAGGCCGACGCCGAGGCACCAGCTCACGGTGCGGCCGCGGGACCGCCGGACTCCGTTGCGCAGCACGGCCAGCTTGAGACGGACGAAGGTCGCGGTCACCGGGGCGGCCCGGTCCGTGGCGACGGGGGCGGGCGGCAGCGGCGACTCGGCGGTGAGCGGGCCCGCGCTGGTCACTTCGGGCCCCTGCCCAGCCAGTCCAGGTCCCCGCCGGACCGCCGGTCGGCGCCCACCAGGGACAGGAAGGCGTCCTGGAGGGTCTCCGCCTCGCCGCGCACCTCGGCGAGCGGGCCGCGCGCCACGATCCGGCCGGCCGCCATCACCGCGACCCAGTCGCACAGGCTCTCCACCAGTTCCATCACGTGGGAGGAGAACACCACGGTGCCGCCGGTGGCCGTGTACCGCTCCAGCACACCGCGGATGACCTGCGCGGACACCGGATCGACACCCTCGAACGGCTCGTCCAGGAAGAGGACTTCGGGGTTGTGCAACAGGGCCGCGGCGAGGCCGATCTTCTTGCGCATGCCCGTCGAGTAGTCGACGACGAGTTTGTGCTGCGCGCCCGACAGGTCCAGCACGTCCAGCAGTTGGGCGGCGCGCAGGTCCACGTCCCCGACCGGCAGGCCGCGCAGCCGGCCGGTGAAGGTGAGCAACTCGCGGCCCGACAGCCGCTCGAACAGCCGCAGCCCCTCCGGCAGGACGCCGATCCGGGACTTCACGTCGACCGGGTCGCTCCACACGTCGCGGCCGACGATCTGCACCAGGCCCTCATCGGGGCGCAGCAGGCCGGTCACCATCGACAAGGTCGTGGTCTTCCCCGCCCCGTTGGGCCCCACGAGCCCGGCGAAGCGGCCGGCCGGCAGCTCCAGATCGATGCCCGCGACGGCCTCCTGCTCGCCGAACCGCTTGCGCAGGCCGCGCACCCGCAGCGCCGGCGGCGGCCCCGACGGCCGCCCCGGACCGGACCCGGCCGGACCTGCCCGATCCCCGTAGTACGACGGGAGCGGCCCGCTGCCCGCTTCCCGCTCCGTACCGCGCGCCTCACCCATCGCACCGCACCTCTCCCAGATCCCCGTCCACGGTCACCGCACGCTTTCCCGGCCGTGTCCATCTCGCGTACCGCCACCCTATGCGCGACCACTGACAGTGACCGAAGTCCGTTCGGCTTCCGGGGAGTACGGGGAAAACTGCTCGTGCGGGCGGTGCAGGGTTTGACGGCCGGCGCGTGGGGTAACGCAGAGTTATCGGCCTGGTGTCGGGTCCGGCTCGGCGTACGGCGCGGGCCTCCGCCGCCTCGCGCCCGCACGCGTCCGCCAGTGGGCTCAGCACCTCGCCGACGTCCGGCAGCCACCGGTTCGCCTCGGTCGGCCGGCGGGCCCACTGCGCGCGCCCTCCCGTTCCCATCCGGGTCGGCGGTGCGGCCATCCAGTCGCCTTCGCCGCGGACGGTGCGGTCCAGCGCGTCCGGCGGCCGGCCGAGGGCGCCCAGCAGTCGGGGCACCTTCGCGCACGCGCCGGGCAGCACGAAGGACGCCATCCGGCGGGTGGGCGTGGATCACCGGGCCGACCTGCACCTCCATCCGCTCGGTCCTGGCAAGCGTGAGGAAGCCCGCGCTCTCCGGCACCTCCAGCACCTCGAAGGTGCGCCCCGTGGGCAGCAGCACCGACGAACGCGGCTGCCGGGTCCACATCCGCCGTACCTCCGAGCCGTTGCCGCTCGTCCGGGTCGCCCAGTCCGCCCTGGTCGGATGCGCGCCGGGGGCGGGGCACGCCGCCTAGGCGCACGAACAGCGCGGTGCGCCCCCCGCGCCCAGTTCCAGCCACGTGCCGGGCAGTACCTCCCAGTGCCGCTCCTGTGCGTACGAGACCGCCGTGTCGAGCAGTTGCGTGCTGCTGAGCTGGCGCGGAACCGCGAGGGTGTCTTCCACGGGGTGCGCAACTGTCGTCGTCGGCCCGGGTCACAGGCAGCCGGCGCGGCTCAACGCCGGGCGCACGGAAGCATCTCCGGGGGCGCGTACGACCATCTCGGCCGGATTCGGGTAAGTACCGGAGGAGCGCCCGCCGGCCCGGCCGGCCCGGCGCCACAAGCCGCCTGGTACGGGTGAATTGCCGTCAATACGAGGTTCATCCGCCGGGGTCGGGGAAGAAGAATTCACGAAGGACGACAAGGGGGGATCGATGGCCGCACGACCACTCGTGGCGCGGCAGCCGAACGAGAGGCTCCAGGCACTGATCCAGGAGGCCGGCTGCTCCAACGCCGGCCTCGCCCGCAGGGTGAACATGTGCGGGACCGAACACGGTCTCGACCTGCGGTACGACAAGACATCCGTGGCCCGCTGGCTGCGCGGGCAGCAGCCGCGCGGGCGCGCCCCGGGCATCGTCGCCGAGGCACTGGGCCGCAAGCTCGGCCGCGCCGTGTCCATCGACGAGATCGGCATGGCCAACGGGCGGAATCTCGCCACCGGCATCGGCCTGCACTTCGCGCCCACCGTGCTCGGCGCGATCGAGCAGGTCTGCGAGTTGTGGCGCAGCGATGTCGGCCGGCGCGACTTCCTCACCGGCTCCACCGTCGCCGCCTCCGCGCTCGTCGAGCCCAGCAGGGACTGGCTGATCACCCGTCCCGACCAGGGCGTGGCGCGCAACGGCGGGGCCCGCGTGGGCATGTCCGACGTCGAGGCGGTGAAGGCCACCACCCAGGCGCTCACCGACCTCGACCACCGCTTCGGCAGCGGCCATGTCCGCCCGGTCGTCGTGCACTACCTCAACAGCGTGGTCTCCGGGCTGCTGGCCGGCAGCTACCGCGAGTCGGTCGGACGCGAACTCTTCTCCGCCGTCGCCCGGTTGACCGAGCTGGCCGGGTACATGGCGGTCGACACCGGCCAACCCGGCCTCGCCCAGCGGTATTACATCCAGGCGCTGCGGCTGGCCCAGGCGGCCGGCGACCGCGCCTACGGCGGATACATCCTGGCCGCCAGCATGAGCCATCTCGCCGCCTCGCTCGGCAACCCCCGCGAGATCGCCCAACTCGCCCGCGCCGCCCAGGAAGGCGCCCGCGGCCAGGTCACCGCGACCGTCGAGGCGATGTTCCACGCCGCCGAGGCGCGCGGTCACGCCCTGCTCGGCGACGCCCGCACCTTCGCCACCGTCGCCGGGCTCGCGCTCGACGCCATGGACCGGTCGGAGCCGGACCAGGACCCGCCCTGGATCGCCCACTTCGACCACGCCTACCTGGCCGACGAGTTGGCGCACTGCCACCGCGACCTCGGCCAGGCCGAGCCCGCCGCCCGTCGCGCCGAGGAGGCGCTGGCCGCCCACCCGGTCACCCGCGCCCGCCGCCGCGCGATCGACATGCTGCTGCTCGCCGACACCCAGGTGCAGCAGCGCGAACTGGACGCGGCCTGCCACACCGGCGCGGAGGCGGTCACCCTGCTGTCGGGGCTGCGCTCCAACCGCGGCGCCGAGTATCTGGACGACTTCCGCCGCCGCCTGGAACCCTTCGCCGCCGAGCCGGTGGTGCGCGCCTTCCACGCCCGGCTGGACGAACGGGAGGCGGCTTGAGAGTGAAGTAGGGGTGCCGCCGGCCCCCGTGCGCCGAATCGTTACCGGACCGACACTCCAGGCCCGCGCGGCGGCCAAAGCGCTGCGCAGACCGGCCGAGCCCAGCGCCCGCGCCGGTGGCCGCTCCGTCGCCCAAGTGTGAGGTGACGCTCACCTGTTCGTCTGCGCGGGCGGCACTCGGCGGGACCCGGTAGCGTTGGCCGACGGTTTGCACGGTAGGCCAGAGTCAGGAGTGGGCGGCGATGCACAGCAGCGGACGCGGCGAGGATTCGCCCGAAGCGTACCGGGGCGTCGTACTCCCCTCGGGCCAGCAGCAGCCGCCGCTGCAGTACGGCGAGCACGTGCAGCCCGCCGGCGGCACCCCCTGGGGTTCGCCCGACGGCCCGCCCGCCGGCGAGCCGGCCGACGCCACGCAGATGCTGCCGCCCTACCCCGGCGG
>NZ_JACEGK010000025.1:0-27275 GCF_056859195.1 Streptomyces sp. NH27 | reverse complement strand
GTCCTGGTCCGGGCGGGTTCAGGGCAGTCCGTTGATCTTGTCAGCGGTGTTCTTGAAGAGCAGGCGCGGTCGGCCAGCCGAGCCATATATCCGCTGAATGCGAGTCGCCGACGTCACCATGCCCACCGGCATCACCAGCCGCCCGCGAGACGAACGCGGGTACCCCGTGCCGGCGATCACCCCCTGGGAGGACGGAACCCCTCAGTTCGCGAGCACCAGCATGGGCCGGGTGTTTCTTTGCGTCGCCGAGCGTCGATGCACGGTCTGCGGCCGGGAGATGCAGCCTGGGCCGGTGTGGCGGGTCGTCGATGGGGACGAAGCGGAAATGATCGATGCCGTCCTCAGCCTCGGTAAGGAGTTCCTCAACAACGCCCCTACGGCTGAGGCTCCTGGCCACCGTACGTGCATGATCTACGCCGCTATGGTGTGCCCTTTCCTGAGCAGCCCGGAAGGCCGCCGAGGCGAGGCTTCGAACATGTACGGAGCCGATCTCCCGAAGGGGGACGCCCGAGGTATCGGAGGCGCGGTCGTTGCCTACAACGACTACAAGTTCGAGCAGACCCCCGCCGGGCCTGGGGTCGTCTACGGTGCACCGATCGAGATCATCAACTACGACCGTGCCGAAGACCTGCAGGACGAGCTTACGGCGGCCCTAACTAACGACGAGACAGGTGCGGGGCGGAGCCCAGCTTGGCTAGGGGAAGACGAACAGCTCCTGGAGTCCGCCCTCCGTAAAGCCATGCTCACCCCAGAAGAGAAGCAGGTTCTGGCTGCGCGGAGGCGTGCAGCACAGACCAAGAAACGGCAGCAGAAGCAAGTGAAGGCATCCCGCAAGAAGAACCGGTAGCCGTCGCCGCTTACGCCAGCAGGCATCCTGCATCTCCGGCAGGCGAGGTCGAATCTCGAACCGCGCAGTTTCAGAGGCCCACGCCGTTCGCCGGCGCGGGCCCTCTGCTGTCCGTGATTGCTGCTACCCAGATCAGACGGCGGGAGGCTGCTGGTCCGGGCGGGTCCAGAGCAGTCCGCCGACCTTGTCGGCTGTGTCCTTGAGGACGCGGTTGGTGAGGTGTTGGTAGCGGCGGCGCATGCGCGCGGACTGGCCGGGTTCCCAGCCCATGATCGAGTCCACGATGGTGTCGGAGACGCCAAGGATGAGCAGGATGGTGCCTGCTGTGTGCCGGGCGTCATGCAGTCGGCCGTCCCGCAGCCCGGCGGCCGCCAGCAGTTCCTTCCACTTGTGGTGGTCCGTGTTGGGGTTGAGCGGCTCGCCGGTCGGTGAGGTGAAGACGTATCCCTTCTCCACCCACAGGTCGCGGGCAAGGATGCGTTCGCGGTCCTGCGCGTCCCGGTGTTGCGCGAGGAGCTTCATCAGCTCGTCGGGGACACCGATGGGGCGCCGTCCGGCACGGGACTTGGTCTCCTTGGTCTCGCGGCGGATGTTGACCTTCTGCGGGCAGTAACCGGGCTTTCGACCGCACGTGTCGCCGCAGCCGTGCTGATAGCGGGGCCGCAGCCGGCCTCGGTGAACGACGAGGACCCCCAGTTCGAAGCCAACGTCCGTCCACTTGAGCCCGAGGACCTCGCCCTGGCGAAGGCCCAGCGCCAAGGCGATGACCCAGCGAGCGGCGTTCCGCTCGCGGTTGGCCACCTCCAGGAGGAGCAGGACTTCCGTGCCCAGGTCCTGCGTGCGCTCAGCCGCATCGGGAACAACGTCAACCAGATCGCACGCGCCCTCAACAGCGCCTCCACCCCACCCGACATCCGCGAACGCCTCGACGAACTGCACCACCTGCTGGTCACGATCGCCGAAGCCCTGCGCCAGCCCACTGATGACGACACGGAGGTGGGACGCCCGTGATCGCCGCCATCAAGCCCTCCGGGGCCAACACCCGCGGCCTGCTCGCCTACCTCTACGGCCCCGGCCGCAGCGACGAACACCTCGACCCGCACATCGTCGCCGCCTTCGCCACCCTCGGCCTGCCCGACCCCGGCCGCGACGAGAACGCCACCCTCACCGAACTCGCCCGCCACCTCGACGCCCCGTCACGTTGCGCAACAGCGAGTTCGGCAAGCCCGTCGCCGACCACGTCTGACACTGCCCCGTCCGCGCCGCCCCAGAAGACCGCCACCTGTCCGACACCGAATGGGCCGACATCGCCCACCGCATCGTCACCGCCGCCGGCATCGCCCCCGAAGGCGACGACTTCGCCTGCCGCTGGATCGCCGTGCGCCACGCCGACGACCACATCCACATCCTCGCCACCACCGTCCGCGAAGACGGCCGCCGACCCAAACTCCACGACAGCGGCATCCGGGTCGGCGACGCCTGCCGCCAGATCGAGAAGGACTACGGCCTGCGCCGGCTCAGCAAGGGCGACCGTACCGCCACCCGCGCCCCCAGCCAGGCCGAGATGCACAAGGCCGAACGGCTCGGCTGGGAACAGACCAGCCGCGCCTGGCTCCAAGACCGCATCCGCGCCGCCATCCCCCACGCCACCAACACCGAGGAACTCCTCGCCTACCTCGAAGCCAGCGGCGTCATGGTCAAACCGCGCCGCGGCCCGTCCGGCGACCTCCTCGGCTACTCCGCCGGCCGCCCCGGCGACCTCGACAAGAACGGCCAGCAGATCTACCACCCCGGCGGGAAGATCGCGCCCGACCTCACCCTCCCCAAGCTGAAAGCCCGCCTGGAGGCCAGCACACCCGAGGAGTACCCCACCGCCCGCCGCAACCGACCCGGCACACCCTGGCACCGAGCCACTGAAGCCCTCGACACCTTCAGCCACGAGATCAGCGATCCCGGCGACAGCGCCGGCACCCGCAGCCAGGCCCAGATCGCCGCCCTCGGCGAGCTGATCGAAGCCACCGCCCAGGCCGCCCCCGCAGAACTCCGCGCCGAACTCCGGACGGCAGCACGCGCCTTCGCCCACGCCCAGCGCTCCCAGATCCGTGCCGAACACAGCACCGCCGTAGGGCTGCGTACCGCCGCCCGGGACCTCGTCAACGCGGGCACCGGCAAGGACGGCAGCGCCTTCGCCGTCCTGCTGTCCGCCCTCATCTGGTCCGCGATCCTTACCAGCCGCTGGCACCAGGCCCGGGGCCACGCCCAACAGACCGCCGCCGCCCGTCAAACCGTCCAGCACCTGCAAGCCGCCTATGCCCAGGCAGCCGCGCCCCAGCTCGCTGCCCTTGTCCGACGGCAGCCCAACCCCGACGCCCGCACCACCCTCGCCAACGACGTACGCGCCGCAGTCCCCGATCACGCCGCCCGTATCCTCGCCGACCCCGACTGGCCGGCCCTCGCCACGGTTCTCGGCGACGCCGAAGCCGGCGGCCACAAGCCAGTCCGGCTCCTGAAAGAAGCCGCCGAGCAACGCGAACTCCACACCGCCCGTATGCCAGCCCGTGTCCTGCTCGCCCGTATCCAACACACGGCCCGAAATCCGGCCCCGAACCCGCGAGCGGAAGCGGCTCTCCTGCGATCTAGTCTTCACTCGCCCACACGCCAGCGCATGAATGGACCGACGCCGCCGCGCCCTACGATCCCGAAAGATCACCAGCGTCATCATCGGTAGCGAGTGAAGGGCGCAGTGACGCTCGAAGCTCGGACATCCCCGGTCGGCGCATCGCGCCAAGCCCAACCGACCACAGAAAGCGCACAGGCTGCCGCACAGCTCTTGCACGTCTGCCGTGCAGTCCAGGACAACACGGCGCCTGCCCAGACAGGGTTTTACGACTGTACGGGCCGCGGGACCGCTCGACGGGCGTACCCAGCGGCTTGCAGATTTGCAATCACACCAGGCCGGGGAGATAGGCTGCTATCGGCCGCACGAGAGTGTTTTCGGTCACACGTAAAGTGCCTTCGTGCGGCCACTTCTCCCGTCCCGGCCGCACTCGGGCCATGCGTGGATACTCAGGCGGGTCGGGGGCGCCAGAGCCGTAGAATGGCCGTCGTGACTGACGACACCCAGCGCCCCGGAACCGGGCTGAACAGCGCCCCCGAACTGCCGACCCAATATGCGCCGGCTGAGGTAGAGGGGCCGCTGTACGAGCGCTGGGTAGAGCGCGGTTACTTCGAAGCCGATGCGAAGAGCGAGAAGCCCGCATACACCATCGTCATCCCCCCGCCGAACGTCACCGGGTCTCTCCACCTGGGCCACGCCTTCGAACACACGCTGATCGACGCCCTCACCCGCCGAAAGCGCATGCAGGGCTACGAGACGCTGTGGCAGCCCGGAATGGACCACGCGGGCATCGCCACGCAGAACGTCGTCGAGCGGGAACTCGCCAAGGAAGGCAAGTCCCGTCATGACCTGGGCCGAGAGGCGTTTGTCGAGCGGGTCTGGCAGTGGAAGGCCGAGTCCGGTGGTCAGATCGCCGGACAGATGCGGCGCCTGGGCGACGGCGTCGCATGGAGCCGTGACCGCTTCACCATGGACGAGGGCTTGTCCCGCGCCGTCCAGACCGTCTTCAAGAAGATGTACGACGACGGCCTCATCTACCGCGCAGAGCGCATCATCAACTGGTGCCCGCGCTGCCTGACGGCCATCTCGGACATCGAGGTCGACTACCAGGACGACGACGGCGAGCTCGTCTCCCTGAAGTACGGGGAGGGTGAGGACACCGTCGTCGTGGCGACGACCCGCGCCGAGACGATGCTCGGCGACACGGCGGTTGCCGTCCACCCGGACGACGAGCGGTACGCCCACCTCATCGGCAAGCGGATCAAGCTCCCGCTCACCGGGCGCACGATTCCCGTCGTTGCCGACACGCACGTCGACCCGGAGTTCGGCACCGGTGCTGTCAAGGTCACGCCCGCCCATGACCCGAACGACTTCGCCATCGGCCAGCGCCACAACCTCGAGTCGATCGCCGTCCTGGACGAGCGCGGAGTCATCACCGCCCACGGTCCCTTCGAGGGGCTCGACCGTTTCGAGGCGCGTTCCGCGATCGTCGCCGCGCTGCGGGCCGAGGGCCGGATCGTCGCCGAGAAGCGGCCGTACGTCCACTCGGTCGGGCACTGCTCGCGCTGCAAGACGACGCTGGAACCGCGGCTGTCCCTGCAGTGGTGGGTGAAGGTCGAGACGCTCGCCAAGGCCGCAGGAGACGCGGTCCGTGACGGGCGGGTGAACATCCACCCCGCCGACCTCTCCCAGCGCTACTTCGACTGGGTCGACAACCTCAACGACTGGTGCATCTCACGGCAGTTGTGGTGGGGCCACCGCATTCCCGTCTGGCACGGCCCGAACGGCGAGACCGTGTGCGTCGGACCCGACGAGCAGCCTCCGAGCAGCGCGGGCTGGGAGCAGGACACCGACGTCCTCGACACCTGGTTCTCCTCCGGACTGTGGCCCTTCTCCACCCTGGGCTGGCCTGAGCAGACCGAGGACCTGGCCAAGTTCTACCCGAACTCGGCCCTGGTCACCGGGTACGACCTGATGTTCTTCTGGGTCGCCCGCATGATGATGTTCGGCCTGTACGCGATGGACGGGGAGGCCCCCTTCCGCACCATCGCTTTCCACGGCATGGTCCGCGACGAGCACGGCAAGAAGATGTCGAAGTCGTTCGGCAACACCGTCAATCCGCTGGACTGGATGGACAAGTACGGCTCCGACGCCCTCCGGTTCACCCTCGCGCGGGGCGCCAACCCCGGCACCGACGTGCCGATCGGCGAGGACTGGGTCCAGGCGTCGAGGAACTTCGCCAACAAGATCTGGAACGCGACGCGGTTCGCGCTGATGAACGGCGCCACGATCGAGGGCGAGCTGCCCGCGGCCGAGCGGCTCTCGGCCACCGACCGATGGATTCTGTCCCGGCTCAACACGGTCGTGGCCGAGGCGGACGCGTACTACGACGACTACCAGTTCGCGAAGCTCGCTGATGCCCTGTACCACTTCGCTTGGGACGAGGTCTTCGACTGGTACGTCGAGCTGTCCAAGACGACGTTCATGGCCGGCGGCGACGCGGCCAAGGTCTCGGCACGCGTCCTGGGCGAAGTCCTCGACGTGACGCTGCGCCTGCTGCACCCCATCGTCCCGTTCGTGACCGAAACGCTGTGGACCACCCTCACCTCCCGCGAGTCCGTCGTGATCGCCGACTGGCCGAAGGACAGCGGGTTCCGGGACGCCACCGCCGAGGCAGAGGTCGAGAACCTCCAGCAGGTCATCACCGAGGTGCGCCGCTTCCGCGCCGACCAGGGACTGCAGCCCGGCCAGAAGGTCCCAGCACGCCTGGACCTGTCCGGTACTTCCCTCGCCGCCCACGAGGCTGCCGTCCGCCAACTGCTGCGCCTGCAGCCGGAGGGCGACGGGTTCAACGCCACGGCGACCCTCCCGATCGCCGGCGCCACGGTCGCGCTCGACCTGTCCGGCACCATCGATGTCGCGGCCGAGCGCAAGCGGCTGGCCAAGGATCTTGCCGCGGCCCAGAAGGAGAAGGCCCAGACGGAGGCCAAGCTCGGCAACGAGTCGTTCATGGCGAAGGCCCCGGACCACGTGGTCGAGAAGATCCGTACTCGCCTCGTGAAGGCCGAAGCGGACATCGTCCGGCTGTCGAACCAGATCAGCAGTCTGCCTGCAACGGAGTAGTCGACCAGCGAAGGAAGCCCCGAACGCATCGTCCAGGGCTTCCTTCACAAGCCGGTTCTTAGGGGATGCCCAGGTCCTCGAAGGGGCTCGACAAGGAGAACTCCCGCTGTCGGGCGACCGTCAGGGCCTGTTCGAGGTCGAAGCCTGCCATCCGGATCAGATCGACGAGCCGCGAGGGCTTCGATGCGAGGACCTCGCGTGTGATGTCCTCAGCGGAGTCGCCGCGGTTGAGGCGCTCCTGGAACAGGTCGAGGTTCTTCTCGACCACCAGCAGCGTCATATCGAACTCGGACACCTCGGTGTTGGAGACCCGTCGCGTACGGGAGTGGACCCGGTATTCGTGCATGGGGCCGGCGATGCACACGATGTCGTTGGCGGCCCCTCTGCGGAAGCGCCCCGCAATGAGGTTCACGGCGAACGCCCAGTCTCCCCACTTGCGTATGCGCGGGTCGTAGAGACCACCGCGGATGGCGTCGTCACGGCGATAGACGATCGAGGTGGGCACATGGTGCTTGCGTAAGATCAGCTCCTCGCGGCAGGGATACGAGGAGATGGTGAGCCCTTCGAAGTCGCCGATCATTCGCGACATCGTGTGGACGAAGGCCAGCTCCTGATGCGACTTGAGGAACTTGACGGCTCGATCCGGGTAGCTGCCGGCCGCCAGCAGCTCGGGCGCCGTGGCCAGTCGGTCGTCGGCATCGAGTTGCATGACGTACGCGAAGCTCGCGGCGTCGATGCCGGCGTTCCTGGCGGCATGATGTCCACTGTGCTCTTGGCGGACGATGCGGACCCCGGCGCGCCCGGCACACAGCGAGATGGCACGGAGCGTGGGCTGGTCATTGGAGCCGTCGTCCACGACCACGACCTCGTACGGGAAGGCGTGAGGCTGCTGCACAAGGGACTCCACGGCTTCCACAACATAGCCCCCGGAGTTGAAGCAGGGGATGACGAAACTGATCCCCTCGGGCACGTTCGGTTTCAAGGTGTACTCCCCGTCTGTGATCAGGCTGCCCGGTTTGCCGCGATGACCGTGGCGCGGGTCGCTTCGAAGCAGTTGCGCCCGGTCCGGGTGTCCTGTTCCGCGTGCTCGGACCAGAGCAGCGTGATGTCCCATCCGTCGTAGATGCGCTCGATCGCACGTCGGAAGTCTTCCGGGGAGTAGTCGGCCTCTCCTTCGATACGCACCAGACTGGCGTCCATGGACGTGCGTATGATTCCCGTGAAGACTTCGAGGTAGTGGTGATTCTCTCCACGTGCATGGGCCACCGCACTCATAAGCAGGGACTCGACGTCGCACCTTGCGAGGTAATGCAGAACGTCTTTGGCGACGATGACACCGAAGTCCTCATCGATGGCCAATTCCTCGGCGAGGCATTCTCGCGGTTCGATCCGGTCGGCCCATTCTCCCGTGTCGCCGATGCGACGAAGAAGCAAGTCGCAGGGAATCTGGTCCACAGCTAACACGCGAAATCCTGCGCGCGCTAAAGCGATCGCGTAGGCGCCAGCGCCGTACCCCAGATCCAGTGCTGTACGCGAATCCCCCTCTCCGACGGATTTCAGGAACGCGTCGAACCGCTCGGACGTGGGGGCCTGGAGATTCTCCGCGGTGTTCCTGCGGCTCCGGATCGCCTCCGCATAGAAGGCATACAGGGACGCCTTCGAAACAATCTGATTCATGAGTGACTCCTCTACGACCTGGACGTCTTGATCAATTGGCGTTCAGAAAGGCACCGCGACCGGGCACCCAGGAGTAAGCACTGACGAAGCGAGTGCTTCAGTGACCTGCATGGGACGGAGGTGGCTCGCAAGAGAACTGCGGTGCTCGGAACCATGAAGCCAGTGCTCCATGAGCTGGCGGTTGCTGTCGCTGTGGAACAGCCCGCCGAACGACTCTTCCGACACGTACTGCTCCTCGGGCAGAAGGGCGGCATTGGCACGTGTGGTCACCCGGGCGAACGCGTCAATCCCGTCCGCGCTGACGCCGCGGGGTATGTCGTAGCAGTGAACATGAGTGGAGAACAGCGTCGATAACTGGGCCTCCAGGTTCACGCTCGACGTGCGGCCATTGACGTTGTAGAGGCTGTCCGGGAGTTCGGCCCAGTCGCGGATGGAGGGCGTGGTCTGCTCGAAGGACAAAGTCCCGAGTGAGATGGTCCTCCCCGTGCCTGCGTCTATGAGGCGGAACGCGGAGGTCACATCCGTCTCGCCGAATCGCAAGCCCTTGTCAGGGTCAGCCAGCCACCGTGCGCCGGCGTCCCGGAACCTGCTGGCGATCGGCTGCGAGACACGTTGGTGCTGGTCGATGGGAAAGGCCCCGAAGGAGATGAGCTCCAGGCGGAGTTGCCGCTCAGGGAACAGGTCCGCATTGAGCGACAGGATCTGGGTCGCCAGGTCAACGTAATGGTAGGCGCCGTGCATCATCATCCCGTAGCCGTACTTGTACGGATGGTCGTCGCGGCTCTCAAACTCACGCTGGAGGTTCCACACACCACCGGCGGCCCGGAGATGGAATGAAGTCAAGGGTGCTTCCCACCGCTCCATCCTCTGCTTGAGCGAAGCGATGACCTTCTGGTTATAGATCTGGTGGTACCGGCTCAGCGTCATCACCGAATGTTCCGCGGTGGAGCCGGAGGCAATACCGATCAGCTCCTCCATGGTCTTCGTGATGCACGACGGCTTGAACCGGCCGTCAATGACGGGCGCCAATACCGGCTTCTCGACCAGCGAGACAATGTGGTTCTGCACGCAGAATCGCAGATACGCCTCGTGGGCTCGCACCTCGGTGGCGATGTACATCATCGTCGGCACACCGGGGACTCGCAGACGCTGGACTGCAGCCGCGATGAGCTCTTGCGGAGTTTCCCGTACTCGGTCGCCGAAATCCGGCAGATAGACGACACTACGAGGCTTCACACTCGTCGCCTCTATCCGCTTCTCGATTTCCTTTTTCTGTGACTCCAGGTCGACGATGGAGTAGGAGTCGATGTGGCCCGACGCGATGGCATCGCGAATGCACGAAAGGTACTTATTGACGACGATCTCGTCGAAACCGACCACGATAAGATGATGGGCGGATGTCACAGAACTGCCTTTCCAGGGAGCCAAAAATGCATGGTTTTAGACCGATTTCTGGTATCGCCATAGGCCGCTCTGGCGATGGAGGAAAGTATCCGAGCGTCGATTGGAAGAGCGCTGAGATGCGGGCATAACTGTGCCCGTCAGCCGCTGACACGGCGGGGTTTCAAAGTACGGCGCGAGGCGGCCTCGGCGATGTAGGCGGAGGCATCGCCGCAACCGAAAAGGCTAGCGGCGACCGCTTCCACCGCCTCGGAGTCGCGAGCGCGGCACTCATGGCAGGTCCAGCACTACCTGAAGGCGTGAGGACATCAGGGCGGCAGGTACACACCTCGCCCGGCTCCGCCAGCAGGTAGCCGTCCAGGCCACCATTAAGTCATGCAGCTGCCACGAACTCCCGTGCCCTGTCGTTGAAGTCCGCGACCAGCCGGTGGTTTCCGAACGGCTGCATCCGGCGCTGGAGATCCTGTACTGCCTCCACGCACCGTGAACTCTTCACTTGCCGGGAGAGGGACAGGGTTCGCAGCCCCACGGCGTGCGCGGCTTCGAGGTCGCCGCGTTGCAGGTGGGTGGCAGCAAGGGCGGCCTGCGACATGGCGCCTCGGCGTGCGCGTCGTTGAGCGCGGGCGTGGTCAATGGACTGACGCGCGTGCTGCTCGGCCGCGTCCGCGTCGTCAAGGTCGCGGAAGGTGTTGGCGTGTTCGCCATGGAGATAGGCCGGGTCGATGAAGGCAGCCCACTCCTGTTCTTCTTCGAGACGGACGCGGCTGAAGGCGGCCTCGGACTGCACGACGGCGTGGGCGGCGCTGGTCTTTTCGCCGAGCTTCGCGAGCGCGCGGGCTTCCAGGGCCCACAGGTCGGCCAGGCACGCGGGCGAGGTGCGTTTGGCGAGCCCGGCGCGGCCTGCCTGGGCCAGGCGCCGTCCCTCCTCGGGGTTGCCCAGGAGAGTGGCCTGGTCAGCCATGCCCGCCAGGACGTGGGCGCCGAGGGCAGCGTTGTGGGATTCCTCGGACAGGCGCAGGGACTGGACGAGGTAGCGCTGGGCTATGCCGTGTTCGCCGTTGTCGTAGGCCATCCAGCCCAGCAGGTAGGTCTGCTCGGCCGCCGCTTCGCACAGCGCCTGTCGTACCTCGTCCGTGTAGGTGCGGCGCAGCAGGGGGAAGACGTGCTGGTTCATGTACTCGGCGAGGATGAGCCGGCCGGTTCCTCCTCCTTGGAGGACATCCATGCGCTGGAACTCGCCGAACATGTTCCGTACGGCGACGACGTCTCCGAGACGTACGCGTGGGCCGGGGTCCGGGTGCTGATCGAGGGTGTTGAGCAGCCAGTCGCGGGACGGCCCGACAGCCGCTACGGCGGCGAAGGGTGCTGCTGCCAGGAAGCTTCGACGGTCCACGTCCGCTCTCCCCAAGTCGGCGACGGCTTCCACCGTAACGGTGAACGAGGCGTTGTACGCGAGTGAGAGCTCCGCCGTATTGCTCTCGCCCAACCCGAGGTCGTAGGTGGTGACCTTGTATCCGAAGCATGCGGAGAAGACGTCGGCGAGGATTCCCGGCACCGGCGGGCGCGGCCGGTCACCGGCCAGCCAGCGCCGCACCGTTGTTGCATCCGGGGTTACATGCGGCTGGCCCCATACCTGAGCTGCAGCTTTGACTCGGCGGGACAGTTCCTTGTGGCTCATGCCTGAGCGGTCGAGCCATCTGGCGAGGTCGGTGTTCGGCAACTTCATGGTGAACCTTTACCCCTCAGATCGGCACGACCGCGAGCTGTAGTGGAAGTGACACCCTTTGACACCCCTCACGACGGTACCCGCTCTCGGACAGCGGCGGTTGGCTTGGCGAACAGACCACAAGTCGTCGCACGAAGGGGAGTTGGCATCGTGGCAAAAACCATTGGCTGCCGTCCGTTATCCAGCGACCGTGCCAACCTGCCCACAACGCGGATCTCGGTCAAGGCCACGAAGCGGAGCCGCGCCTCGGCCGAGCGGTACGGACGCAGGCGGGCGAGTGGTCGGCGATGCCGCAGCCTGTGACACGGGAGTTCACCAGGGACGCCGTCGCTGTCCCCGAAGCCCGCTCCTTCGTACGCGAAGTCCTGGACGCCTGGGGCGTCACCGAACGCTTCGACGACATGCTCACCTGCGTCTCGGAACTTGCCACCAACGTGGTTCGCCATGACGAGACGCACGGCCACAGCTTCCACGTCGCGCTGTCGGGCCAGGACGGTCTGCTGCGGATCGAAGTACATGACGCAAGCCGACGGCACCCGGTGGTCAAGTCGCCCAGCGCCGAAAGTACGACCGGCCGCGGACTGTTGCTGGTCAACGAACTCGCCGACGGATGGGGAGTCGAACCGCGGGATCCGTGGGGCAAAGTCGTATGGACCGAGTTCAAGATCGCGGCGCGGCAGGGTGTGACGAGCCCATGGTGAGCACACCAAATCGGCCGGATCAGGCGCCCACCGCAGACCTCATCGCTTCGTTAGCCGTTTGGCACTGGATCGCCGGCACGCCCGCGGGCCCCGTGGCTTTCCTGCTGCTCGCCCGTCCACTATCCGGCCGCCTCGGCACGCCGCATGAAGCCGAGATGCGCATGCGCAGACTGGCCGCCTCGCTCCGGCTCGCCCAATGCAGCCGACGGCTCCCGGACATCGGATCCCGGCTCTACATCCACGACCTGGACGCATTCCTACGGCTCGACCGCTGCGAACACCTGCTGCACGCCCCGATCGGCGACGCCTGGAGCGACTTCGCCCTCGGCGGCGGAACCGTAGCGGTGGCCGTCGGACTGGACCCCCTGCGAGCGCATTCCTCCAAGGAAGTGGTTCAGGCGTACATGGCCGCCACGGCTCGGGCGGGCCGACTGTTCATGGGCAAGACCCGCATCGGGGCCGTGAAGGGGACGGACTGGTCGACGCTCGCCACTGAGGTGGAGGAGCTGAAATGAGTAATGACCTGCGGCCTTGGCTCGGGACGCTCGCCGCTCCTCGCATCGCGCGTCTTCCACCTCCCGCGGAGACCGACGACGACAATCGCTGGATGACAGGACGCTGCTGGCTGTGGTGCGGCCGGGAGCAGGCAAGAGTGCTGTGGATCGGCACGGGCACTGCCCCCGGTGGCGTCACAGCACACCTGTTTGCTTGCGCTGCCTGTGCCCAGTGCCTCGGCGACGAGATCCTGGCCTCCCAGCTCTCCGCCGACATCGGCGGACACGAGCTTCACGGATACGCGAACGTCGGAACACCGGGGCCCACCCGTCCTCCGGCCCCGCCCAGCGGCCGGCACCGACGCCGCCCCTGATCAATAGTTCGGCGACTTGGGATGGTTCGCCACAAGGCACTACCGCCTGTCCTGTGCTTGGTCCCGGCGCTGCGGTGGCTTGCCATAAGTGCTCTTCCACCGGGCTCGGTGCTGCTCGTTGCCCTGGCCCGCTCCGTTGATGTCCAGCAGGGAGAGCAGCGTGGCGCCGTTGTTCCACAGGCCCAGAGAATCGCGGTGGATGGCGAGGATGCCGTTCTGGACGGCGAAGTCGAGTGACTGACGGCTGAAGCGCGTGGTGGTGACGAAGACGGCGAAGTCGGCGCCGAAGTGCGCCTTGGAGCCGAGAAGGTCACGCAAGTCGCGCGCCGCGATGGCCCTCTTCGTGGTGTAGCGCTTGCACTGGACGATCAACGTGCGGCCATCCGGAAGGCGCCCAAGGACATCGGCACCGTTGTCACCGGTTCCGCCGACCTGGCGGATGTCGGTGCAACCGTCGCGGCGGCACAGTGCGGCGACGTGATCCTCGAACTCCGTCCCGGACATCCCGTCCACCTCAGCCAGCGTGCGGTGGCCGGCCTGGATCGCGTCCTCACGGCGCCAACGCTGGTCCGCGTCGCGGTGGAACCGGTCTGTGCGCCAAAGCCGCCGCACCCCCGTGCCGACCCCGCCGACAGCTAGGGCCGCCAGAAGATAGGGCCAGATCACCGACCAGAGGGCCACCAGGAGGATCAGTAGTAACGCTCCACCGGCTAAGGCCGCGTTCCGACGCCGGCGGGCGGCAGCACGGCGCTTGCGCTTCTTGGCCATCGCCTCCCCCTTGATAGGTTCTGTCCAGTGTGTCCGGCAGACCGCTCGCCGGAAAGACGGCCTCGCTCACAACCCGCACGGGCGTCGACGCCCATGCGGTGCCTGCTATCACCCGCCACGGACCTTTCCCTGGTCCCAGCCCCTGGCAACAGCCCGACGATCATTCCCACCAGCCAAAGATCATCTGCGGGTCTTTGCACGTCGCCAAGACCCGCAGATGCCCCTCAACACCCAGTGATGCGCGGGAGTGCCCTGTTCCGTACGGGGCCGGCTGCGACACCAACGCGGCCTTCGATCCGCCGGACTGTTCCAACCGGCGTGTCGTCATCGAGGGGAACGACGTAGACGGTTGTCCAGTCGAGGGTTTTTTCCACACCCCTGAGGTGCTGGGCGATACGCGCAGAGACACCGACGACGGTTGAACCGACATAGAGAATCTTTCCCGACCAGGCACACACAATGTAGACCGCCTTACGCGCGCGAACCGGGATATCGGCTGCACACGGATAGGGGCCGGAGGCCCCGGCTCGATGGAGGTGATCCCCAGCGTGCGCGGCGAGAGAGGCAAGTCGCTGGGGCCTCATGAAGCGGCCTCCACGGCGCCAGAATCCTCTTCCTCCCACGCCTCGACGGCACCATCCGGGTCTTCAATGAACTCCGACACCCAGCTGTCGTCACGCCGGGCCGTGGGTTGACCACCCTTGTGGTTTCGACGCTTCCAGGTTCGACCCCAGAAGACGAGATCCTCTGTAGCGGCGTCCAGGACGCTCTTCCACTCGCCGACATGATTCAGGTCAACACCGACAGTTTCGACGTGGTCGGCTCCATCCGCCGCCTTCACCGCCCGCAGGGCGACCATGGCTTCCTCGACACTCCGCACGGCGGCGCCGAGAACTGCAGCAGCGTCACGCAGGGCGTCATCGGGAGTGTTTGTAGAAGAGGGGCGCGTCGGCGAACCGGCTTTGGGGAACGTGGAGCGCAGGTAGACATCGTTGAGGGTCTGGTCCTGTGCTCGGTCCTCGGTGAGGCGGATGGAGCCATCCTCGTTCACAGCCCGGAGACCACGGCGCCCAGCGTTGTGGTCAACGATGGCGCGGTGAAGCTGGTGGATCCCAAGACGCGACGAGAGCATAGTGTCGATGACCTCGCCGGGCCGCCGGCGATCGTCCGCATTCGGATTGTTGTTCGTACCCCGGTCGGCCCACAGGGACAGCGTCGCGATAAGGGGGTAGGCAGCCCGTGCGGCGAGCTCCAGACGCGACGTTCCGGGGGTACCGGCAGGATCGTCCTCGAACTCGTCGAGAGCGTCTGTCAGTACATCGTCGGCAGCACGGTGCGTCGCGGTGAAGTGGTTGTCACGCACCGAGACAAATCCGTGCTGCATGTAGCGGCGGACGCGGTCCGGGCTGGTGCCCTCACCCGCCACCGACCTCACGATGAGCGCCACGGCAAGCTTCACCCGGAAGTTCTTCGTGATCCGCTTACGCGTCGACTGCCGGGTTACCGCGTCACGAATCGCATCACGGACCGCCTGATCGTCGCGCGTAAACAGAGCGATGATCTCCGCTGCACGAATTGCAGGGTCTGTGGGCAGATGGGCCTTCTCTGCGTCTGAACGGCTGATGGCACCAGCGAGCCACCGTCGACGCAGCGGCGTGAGAATGCGCCGATCCTCCATGACAGTCAGCGCCTCGTCTGCGAGGGACTCCAGCTCAGGTCCCTCGCCCCACTCCTTCGGTGCATCGACGTGGCGGAGAGCCACAAGGGACTTCACTGCCGACGAGAACCGGTCGGGCCCACCTGACAGGGGCCGGTATCCCACCAAGATGAGAGCTGGCATCGTTTCGCAGCGCAGCGCTTCCGACTGCTTGACCGTAGGCCCCTGCTCGAGCGCGGTGTTCAGATCCTTGATCCGGGACCGCATGAAAGTGTCAGCCTCCGCCTTCACGACCATGTCGACGCTGTTGCCCACCTCCAGAATGTCGTGTGCGGCAGTGGTACGCGACGAACCCTCGGCAGTGGTTACTGCCCAAAGGTCGGGGATGTCTTCGGCGGTATGGATGTAGCGGTTGGCGACCAGCCATACCTCGGTGAGCACCCCCTGGTTACGGATCGAGTACCGCCAGTCGTTCGCGTTCAGCACCGCCCTAGCCGCGAGCGCCGAAGCCCACGTCATGTGTTCGGCTGACTCGACCGTGACTTCGAGGTGCGGCGTGACACCGGTGCTGGTGGGATCATCGACTGGGGCGAACCGTGACTCCTCGTCCGTACCCGGTTCCACCGCCACCGGGTGGCGCCTGGCGTCACCGATGCGAGGGTTTCGGATGTCCGGCAGAGTACGCCGCGTCCACACGCGCGCTCGAACTGCCAGCAGAATTCCCCCAGTGATCGCGAGCTCAGTGGGAATCTCGATCGAGCGGCGAAGCTCGGCCGGGTCCACCACGGCGTTGGCGATAGAGAGAGCTGCGTCGGAAGGGATACCGAAAGCGTCGACGAGCTTCTCGGCCGCCTTGCGACGGGCAGCGATCGGCGCGAGCTCAGGTAGCTTGTTCACCGGCCGCGGCGGTACATGGTCGTGAATCGCGGATGTCTCTTCGAAGATCGCGGTCATGATTGGTCGCCCTCCAGGACGTACTCAGGCACGCCGAAAGAGCACGGAACGAAGAACCACAGATGCCCGCATACTCCCGGGGTGCCACACGGATGTGCACCATGCCCGGGAAGTCAGACAGCAACCGCCGTCAGGCGCATCCCCTCAGATTTGATCAGAGCGAGCCCTGACGTGATCTTCGGCGGCAGCATGGCGCTCGACAGGGCCCGCGGCGTGAGGAAGCATGCCTCCACGTTGCCTACCCCGAGGTGGACCTCGGAGCGGCCCTGCTTCGCTTCATGCGTCGCAGGCGACGGAAACGGTACCACATGGCTGTCAACTAGCGCTGTATCAGGGGGAATCACTCGCTCGACGAGTTGCGGCAGTCTCGTAGTGATCATCGGCAGCCGGGGGCGGTCTGGTCTCAGTTCTGGTCTCATTCAGCCGTGTCCGGGGCTGTCCACCACTGGCCCGGAGAACCGTTCCGTCGCAGGTCAGAACAGCTCCGCTCCCTCGTGTACGGCCTCGTGCGCAGTTGGAAAGCGTGTTGGGGGCAACCCCTCACGAGTTCGAATCTCGTATCCTCCGCCAGTGCCTCACCGGGCACGACGTCGAAGGGCCCCGCTGCGAGCAGCGGGGGCCAACGACGTTGCATAGGTGCCCTGGTGGCGCTGGGCGGCTCCGGGTGGCCGGGTCAGGCGTCGTCGCCGAGTAGAACCATGCGAGCGCCGCTTCCTAGCGGAGCCCAGGCGTTGCTTGCGCCGGACCGCCTCGGCGGCCACGAGCCGGCGGCGGTCCCGCGTTCGTGCTTGCCAGGGCGCGCAGGACGTGGGCGATGAGGGTGTCGAGGTAGTCGGGGTCCGGCATGCCGAGGTGGAGGGCCATGCGGTGGTAGAGCGGGCCGTACAGCAGGTCCAGTGCCACGTCGAGGTCCGCGTCCGCCGGGAGTTCGCCTGCGTCCTGAGCGCGGCGGATGCGTTGTTTGAACGTGGCGATGCGCGGCCGGATGAGGCGTTCGCGGAGGTCGTTGGCGAGGTCGGCATCGTGCAGTGCCTCGGCGATCAGTCCGGTGGCGGGTGAGGTGAACGGCGGGGTGAGGATGCTGATGACCTCGGCAAGCAGGGCGTGCAGGTCGGCGGCCAGGTCGCCGCTGTCCGGCGGGTCGGCTGCGACGGTCGCGGTCTGTTCGAGGAGGTCCAGCACAATGGCACCTCTGGACGGCCACCACCGGTAGATGGTCATCTTGCCCACTCCGGCACGCGTGGCGATTGCCTCGATGGTCAGCCGCCCGTAGCCGTTCTCCCGGCAGATCTCCTCAGCGGCGGCGAGGATCGCCCGGCGGCTGCGCTCGCTGCGGCGCGCCGCGTCCGGCTCCTTGGGCATGCCCTCAGCATAGACGAACGAGACGGAACGTCTCGTCTTGACACTGCGTCGGTTCCTCGGCCATGCTCCGGCGAGACGAAACGTATCGTCTCGTCGTGCATCGAGCCGGACCAACGAGGACGGCGTGACCGCCGGAGCAGCCGCTCTCGACCAGGTCACACCAGCAGCCCTCCGTTCACACGCATGTGGCTGCGATCTTCGGTCAGGGTCCACGTCCTTGGAGGTTTCGTGCCAGTCGGCTATCTGATCACCGTGGCGCTCATCGCCTGGTGCACCTTCTTCGCCGTTGTCTCCCCGCGTCGGCCCGGCCCGGTGGCGAGCATGAGCTTCGTCTTCGGCCTGCTCCCCAACGAGTTGCCGTTCGTGGCCATCTACGCCCTCGTGGCCTCCACCGCACTCGCCGCGGCCCAGGGTGACCTGGGGTCGACGGGCGCCCGGGCGGTGGTCGGGGTGGCCGCCGCCACCGTCGTCGGGCTGGCCGTCGCCGCCTGGCGCGGCGCGCGGTCGGACCGGGCCGTCGGGCAGGGCCTCCGGGAAGGGCTGGGGGCCGACTGGCGGGATCACGTGCAGGCGCCGCCGCGCCGCCACCGGGCCTGGGCCCGCATCCTGCTGCTGCCGCCACCGGGCCTCCTGCGACCGCGCGGCGTGGAGCGGATCGCCAACATCCGCTACGGGGACGCCGGCCGCCGCAATCTGCTCGACCTCTACCGCCGCCGCGACGCACCGCCGAACGCTCCGGTCCTGATCTACTTCCACGGCGGCCACTACTCCCGCGGCGCGAAGAGCCGCGAGGGGCGTCCCCTGCTGCACCGGCTCGCCGGACAGGGATGGGTGTGCATCAGCGCCAACTACCGACTGCGACCCCAGACCACCTTCCCCGGCCACCAGATCGACGCCAAGAAGGTCATCGCCTGGATCCGCGAGCACGGCTCCGGGTACGGCGCCGATCCATCGAGGGTGTTCGTGGCGGGCGGCTCGGCCGGCGCCAACATGGCGGCCCATTGCGCGCTCACCCCGAACGACCCGGCGTTCCAGCCCGGCTTCGAGGACGCCGACACCTCGGTGACCGCCGCGATCTGCCTCTACGGCTACTACGGCCACTTCTTCGGCGAGCAGCCCGAAGAGACGCCGCCCCCGGAGCAGCCCTACCGATACCTCAATCCCGGCGCGCCGCCGTTCCTGGTCGTCCACGGCACCAAGGACCCGCTGGGCACCGTCGAGGGCGCCCGGAACTTCGTCGGCCGGCTGCGCGACGTATCGCACAACGCCGTCGTCTACGCCGAACTGCCCGGCGGACAGCACGTGATGGACCTCTACCACTCGCCACGTTCCGAGGCGATCGTGGACGGCGCCGAAGCCTTCGCCGGCTGGGTCCTGGCCTCGCCCAGGTCGCCGGGCCCCACCCCGCACACCGCCACCGCCGATGCCGCCACCGCGACCGGCCCGCACGCTCGGAAGCCGGCCTCGCCGGCCGACTCCTTTTGAAAGGCGCACCACCCATGTACGCAGTCAGGCTCCACGAGTACGGGCCCGCCGAGAACCTCCGGTACGAGCAGATCACCCCACCGGCCCCCGGCGAGGGGCAGGTCCGCATAGACGTCCGGGCCAGCGGCGTCCACGTCATCGAGACGAGGCTGCGGTCGGGCCGCGGAATCGGACCTCATCCCGCCCCCGCGCTGCCCGTCGTGCTGGGCGGCGAGGTCGCCGGCGTCGTGGGCGCGCTGGGCCCGGGCGTAGACGAGAGCTGGCTGGGCCGCCCGGTGGTCGGCACCCTTGATGCCCACGGCGGCTACGCCGAGCAGGCGGTGGCCGCAGTCGAGGCTCTGCACCGCATCCCCGACCGGATGGCAGCGGACACCGCGGTGGCGATGATCACCACCGGCTCGACCGCGCTCGGACTTCTCGACGTCGCCGAGGCCGAGCCCGGGGACGTCGCGCTGGTCACGTCGGCGGCCGGCGGCGTCGGAGCCCTGCTCATCCAGGCGCTGCACCGCCAGGGCGTCACCGTCGTCGGCGTGGCCGGCGGCCCGGAGAAGGCGCGGCAGGCCACGTCACTTGGTGCCGACATTGCCGCCGACTACCGTGACCCGGACTGGCCGCACGCGGTCCACGATGCCCTCAGCGACAAAGAGATCGGCATCGTGTTCGACGGCGTCGGAGGGACCACCGGCCGCCAGGCGTTCGACCTTCTCGGCTCCGGGGGGAAGTTCCTCCTGCACGGCTGGTCATCGGGCACGGCCACCCAGCTCACCACCGACGACATCATCGGGCACGCGAGCACCGTGATCTGGGCGATCGGCCCCCAGTTGCTGCGACGCGCCGGCACCATGAAGGAACTGCAGGCCCGCGCGATCCAGGCAGCCGCCGACGGCGGACTCGAACCACTGGTCAAGCGCTACCCGCTCGATCGTGCCGCTGACGCCCACGCCGACCTGGAGGGCCGCCGCGCGGTGGGCAAGATCGTCCTCGTCCCCGCCGCAACAGCCGCCGACTCCCCGGCCGACGCGCAGGCCGGCAGCCGCCCCGGTCGCTAGAACGAGCACTGTTGGAGACGCTGCGCGCGCCGCCCCGGGCGACGGCACGCGCCGAGCCCATCCGGCGCGATCGCGGTGACGGCCGCCGAACGACCCGCACGGTGCGCGCGTTGACCGTCATCGACTGGGCCTGGACTTCCCGCACTTGGCTGAGGCCGCGCGGGTGCACCGAAGCCGGCGGGAAGGTCACCCGCGAAACCGGCTACGTGATCTCGAACCCGACATCCCGACAGGCCCCTGGATCGCCGTTCGGCAGTTGCAGTCCCAGTTGCGTTCACCGGCGTTCAGCACGGCCCGGCCCACGCACGCTGGCGGAACACGCGCCATCGCTGCGGTGACCGGGGCCGGACGCGGTCGCCTGGACGCCGGCGGCTTGGGGTGAGCCCGTCGGTGGTGGGTCGCCCGGGAGCGTCCGGTGATCCGGCAGGCGTCCACGATGCCCACCAGCAGCCTCAACTCCTCGACCGCTGCATGCAGGTGACCGTCCAGGACCTGGCTCAGTCCGCGCTCTTGGACAGCGACTGCAAGAGCGTGTGTGTTTTTCCCAGCACCTCCAGTGCCGCGTTCTTCTGGTCCACCTCCGTGCGCAGCCGCTCGTTCTCCCGCCGCAGCCTGGCGTTCTCGGCTTCCGCAGGGTGCTTCCGGGGGCGGGCAGGGCTGCTGCGGTGGTCGGTCAGCTGCGCGAGCGCGCCGGCGTCACGCGCGGCCCGCCACTCGATGATGTGGGAGTGGTACAAGCGCTCGCGGCGCAGGACAGCACCCTTCTCGCCAGCCGGGGCGGCGTCGTACTCGGCGACGATCCTCAGCTTGTACTCGGCGGTGAAGGTGCGACGCATCGGCTTCGGCGCCGGATCGAGACCGGGGCCGCTAGTGCTGGCCATACGGGTGGTACTCCTGCTCGTTCGTCCACCCAGGCTAACTGATCACGCCGGGGCGTCTCTCCCAACGATGTCAGGGAGGGGGCTGCCACGGACGACTTCCCCGACGCGCTGTTGCCGCGGAGCACGACCTGGACGGTCTCCTCCGTGCCCACTGTCATGGGGTCCCGGTACCGGGGCCCCGGCGCTCATCGACGCCGTCCGCCGGGCCGCAAGGTGCGCAGCCCCCGCCTCGCCTTGACTTCGGAACATATTCCGAACTATGCTCGCTCCATGTCCACTCTGACCGTTTCGTTCTCCGACCTGTCGAAGAACTCCAAGCGGGTCGCCGACACCGTCGAGCGTGCCCAGCGCGTCCACGTGACGCGTCGGGACGGCGAGGATCTGTACCTCACCACCGAGCGCCATGACCGTCAGCGCGAGGAGACCGCCGACGTCACGGCTCGGCTGTTCGCGGCCCTGATCAGCAGCGACGAAGGCGCCCGCGCGATTCTGCTCGCCCTGCCCGAGGTCTTCCCATGGACCAGGCACCTGTCGACGGACGAAGTGCGCGAGTTCGTCGTCGACCTGGTGAACGCAACCCACGACGCCGCGGAACTGGACGTGCACAACAACCTGCACCAAGCCATCGTCGAATGGCGCGCCACCGCCAGAATCCTCGCGGACCCCGAACTGACAGCGCAGCTGACCGCTCCGCTTCCGGACGAGGACCATGGCGAGGTACCTGCTCCATGAGCCCCAAACGCGGCGACGACGTCCCGCCACCGCCGACCGGCAACGAATGGCGCCTCCGATTCGCCACGAACGATGCAGCCAAAGGCTGGGGCGACCTGTGCACCGAGGCTCCCGGTAACACCCGGCGCTGCTACGAGGCGCTACGCGCAGATCCGGCCTCCATAAAGGACCCCGACCGTCAGCACAGGCTCCGCGGACGGCTGAGCACCGCCACCCTTGGCGGCACGGAATACCCGCAGTGGGAGTACGAGGTCACCGCCGGCGGCCGCGTCCGCTACCTCGTCGACCAACCACGCCGGACCGTGCATCTCGTCTACGCCTCCACCCGGCACCCCAAGGACACCGACAGCTGAATCCGTCGCATCGCACACGAGCGAACAGGTCCCGACCCGATGCGCGATGCCCGGCGCGCGCTGAACGGGCCATCTCATGGACGGCAGTGCGCTTCGGCCGCTGACCAGGAGGAATCGGCGAAGTCCGGTCTCAGTTGTGGTCTCATTCGTGCCCGTTCATCGGCGTCCGTAAGCCGTTCGCCCGACCACTCCATCGCAGGTCAGGACCTCCCCGCCTCTCCCCGGATGCCCCAAGGTGCCTCGTGGCAAAGCGTGTTGGGGGCAACCCCTCACGAGTTCGAATCCCGTATTCTCCGCAGGGCTGAGCAGTCAGGACGCGAGTCCGACCGAGATCAGGTCGGGGCAGGTCTCGTGCTGTGGTGACGGTTCGGGGTGCGGTTGGTCAGCGGTGTGGCGATGGCCGTTTCAGCGGTCTCCGTCACCCCCGTCGGTGCTGACCGCTGGATCCGGCGCGGCATGTACCGTCGCAATCGGCTGAAGATTCGCAGGCCGGCAAGGCAAGGAGGATCGGAATGGGGATGGATCAGGTGGCTCTTGAAGCCGCTCTCCACGATGCCGAGCAGAGGCTGCAGGCCGCTGTTCGATCAGGTGATGCGCAGGCATTGGACCTGCTCCTGGACGACCGTGTCATCTACACAGGACCTGACGGCAGCACCATGACGAAGGAGGAGGACCTGGGAGCGCACAGGTCCCGGACCCTGGCCGTCGAGGTCTTCGACCAGCAGGACCTGCACGTGACCGTGGTGGAATCTACCGGGATCACCCGCGTACTGGCCGGGCTTGAGGGCACCGCTGGAGGACATCCGTTCAAGGCGCGCCTTCGCTACACCCGCACCTGGACACACGCTGACGGCACCTGGCGCGTCCTTGCCGCCCACGCCAGCGCCGTCGCAGATCTCGGGTAGAGACTTACGGATCGGCCAGGCACGCGGGCGAGGCGCCCTTGGCGATTCCGGCGCGGCCGGCCGGAGCCAGTGCTCAGTGGCGTGGACGGTGTAGGTGCCCGCCTTCGCGTGGGTGTGCTGGTCCTGGCACGAGTAGTCCTGGGTCACCGCGGGCGTTCCGTCGCCGAAGTCGATCCGGCAGGAACCGAGTTCGAACGGGTCCCCCAGGGCGTCATCCCTGACGTTCACGGCGAGCGGACAGCATCACCGTCCCGTCCCGCAGGGCCACGTCGTGGCCGCGTCGGCTGAGGCATGTGCCGTGGTCGTCGGCAGAACCAGTCCGTCCCGCCCGCTGCACCGGCCGAGCTATCCCGAACCGGCTCTCCACGTACCGTCAGGACAGCGGATAGCCCAGAGCCAGGACGGCCTTGCGGAACGCCGGCAGGCGGTCGGGGGAGACCGCGAGGTGACGCTCGCCGACTCGGGTACACAGCACACGCAGGCGGCGGTCGCTGATTCCGAGACTGCCGTATTCGGGGGCGTCTTTGGAAGTGGTGCAGCGGGTCGGACCTGATCCCGGGGTCTGCCCCCGGCGTCGGTGCGGGAGACCGCGAGCTTGGCCGAGGTGCTGACCGCGGTGTGCCTGGCGTCACCCGCGTACGAGACGTGGCGCACTGGTGGGGGCCTTCACCGACACGGTCGGTACGTTGCGCGCGGGGTCGACGGAGCCCGGGCCGGCGGCCCACTGGTCGCCGTGACTGAACCAGAGCCTGCCCCCGGCGAAGGCCACATACCTCGGCCCCTTGTCGGTGTCGATCGGGTAGCGGGCCGCAACGGCGAGCGTGGCCGCGTCGATGGCCACGATCTCGTGTGAGGTGGACGCGGCGGTGCAGCGCGTGCCGGGTCGTTGCCAGGTGGGGGCGCGGCGTCAGCCGAGGCGGTGCTGGGCGGCGGATCTGCCGGTGCGTTCACGGAGCAGGACGCGGAGGGTGTTGGCGCTCTCGTAGCCGACGCGGCGTGCGATGGCCTCGATCGTCTGGTCGGTGGTGCGTAGGAGATGGGTGGCCTGTTCGACGCGGAGGTCCTGGACGAAGCGGACCGGTGAGATGCCGAGGACGGCCCGGGTGGTGCGTTGCAGGGTGCGTTCGCTGACCCCGATCGCGGCGGCGGCGTCCCTGACGCCGAGCGGCTCGTCCAGGTGGGCACGGGCCCAGTGCTCGAACGCGGCGACGGTGGGGTCGCACGCGGCCAGGGTGCCCGTCATGGTGTGGGCGGCCTGGGAGGGCCGTTCGTCGATGACGAGGTAGTTGGCGACCAGGTCGCTGAGCGCGGGACTGCGTCGGCGGATCAGGGTCAGCCCCAGGTCCACGTGGCCGAAGGCCGCGCCGGCGGTCGTGATGCCGTCGCAACTGGTCACCATCTGCTGCTGATCGAGCGTCACCAGCGGGTATCGGCGTCGGAACAGCGGCGCGAGCCACCAGGTGGTGGTGGCGCGGAGGCCGTCCAGGACGCCCGCCTCGGCGAGAAGGAAGCTTCCGGCGCAGGCGGTGGCAATCGGGGTGCGCCGGGCGCGGGCCCGGGCGATCAGCTCCCGCGCGGGGGCGGTACGCGGGCCCGACAGGTAGTCCACCAGCTCGCCAGGGCGCCGCTCGGCCACGCCGGGGATCAGCAGCAGGTCGCAGTCCTCGACCTGGGCGACGGGCGCGGCGGTGACCCGGTGTCCCGCGCCCGTGCGTACGGTGCGGGTGAAGCCGACCGTGGTCATCTGCCAGGTGGGCGGCGGCTGGGGCAGTCGGGTCCGCAGCGTGTTGGCGCAGTGCACGATGTCGAGGAGGGCGGCGAGGCCGGAGTCGAAGACTCCGTCGAGGACGAGCACTGCGACACGCATGACGGAAACGGTATCGAATGCGCCGGATCCGCCACTGCCGGCCGGTGGGCGCAGCCCATAGCGTCGTGGTGGTCGGCGGTCGCCGACCGGATTCGACGAGGTGGGAGCAGCGCATGTCGCAGGTGGGATTCCGGCTCCGGATCGAGGCCAGGCCCGACCACGCCGCCGAGGTGGAGGCCGCGCTCCGGGACTCCCTGGAGTTGGCCCGCGCCGAGCAGGGCACGGTCACCTGGTTCGCCTTCAAGGAGGGCCCGACCGTGTTCGGGATCTTCGACACCTTCGACGACGAGGAGGGCCGCACCGCGCACTTCGACGGAAAGATCGCCGACGTCCTGAAGGAGATCGGCCCGAGGATGTTCGCGGCCGCCCCGGAGGTCCACCGGACGGATCTGCTGGCGGTCAAGCTCCCGTGAACCGCCGACGGGCGCGCCACCGGCGCCGCGCCCCGGGGTGGCAGCCGTGACAGCCTGCCCCCCTCCTCCCGGGCCGGCCCGGGAGGAGGGGGCCGGCCGGCCCGACACCGACGAGGTGCGCGGCGTACGCGGCGTCCGGCAGCGCTCCACGGATCAAATCCGCCCCGCTGCACCCCTTCCGAGGACACGACCCGTCGGAATTGCGGGTTCGTGGCGTTTGCACCGATGAGCAAACGCGCGGGGGCGTCCTAGCATGTCGGCGACCACGAAACGCCGAGCACGATTCCGGAGGTCCGGTGCCCGCCGAACCCGAACCCGCGTCCGCCGACGGCGCGGAGCCCGCGCACGGCTCGCCGCCCGACCGCGCCGCCGAAGGGGCGGCGCCCCGCAGGGGCGGACGGCGCCGGCGGACCGTCGCGGCGGCCGTCGCCGCCCTTGCGGCCGCCGCGATCGCCGCGGGCGTGCTGGTATCGGTCGGCCACCACGGCGCGAGCACCGACAACCGGCACCCCTTGGCGGCCGACGGGTTGCGGCACACCTCGGTGGACGCCTCGCCGGGCGGCTGCGGGCGGGGCTGGGGCGGACCCGGGAAGGTCACGCCGCGTCCGGGCACCCAGGTCTTCGACCTGCACAACTCCGCGGCCGCCGCCACCGAGGTGGACCTGATCGACCCGCGCACCGGGAAGATCTATGGCGAGATCGAGGGCCTTGCCCCGGCCACCAGCCGCTCGATGGTGGTCGACCTGGGCAGCGGCACGTACGCCTTCAAGTGCCTCCAGGAGGACACCGACTCGGTCACCGGCCCGACCGTCACGGTCCCGGGCACCGCGCCGCGGGGGCCGGCCGGCCTCCCGGTCACCGAGCACGACCTGATCCCGCCGACGCTGGCCTACCAGAGTTGGATCGGCACGCGGATGACCGAACTCGTCGGCGACACGGGCGCGTTGAAGAACGATGTCGACCGCGGCGATCTGGCCGCCGCCCGCCGCGACTGGCTGACCGGGCACCTGGTGTACGAGCGGTTGGGCGCGGCATACGACACGTTCGGCGACGCGGACGGCGTGATCAACGGCACCACCGCGACCGGCCAGGACCCTTTCAAGGAGCCGGACTTCACCGGCTTCCACCGGATCGAGTACGGCCTGTGGCACGGCGAGTCGGCCGCCTCCCTGCGCGGCCCGGCCGCGGCGCTGGACAAGGCCGTCCACGCGCTGCGGGCCACGTGGTCCACGCTGCGGATGGACCCGGCGGACATGGGCCTGCGCGCGCACGAGATCGTCGAGAACGCCGAGCAGTTCGAGCTGACCGGCCGCACGGACTACGGCAGCGGCACCAACCTGGCCACCGCCCGCGCCAACATCGACGGCACGCGGGAGATCCTGGGCAAGCTCAACTCCCTTCTGGTGCCGCGCGACACGGGCCTGGCCGCGCTGAACGCGTCGCTCGACCGCGCGGCGGCCGACCTCGACGCCCAGCACCACGACGGCCGGTGGACTGCGCTGGACAAGCTGACCCGGGCTCAACGCGAGCGGATCAACGCCGACTTCGGTGACCTGCTGGAACAACTCTCCCCGGTGGCGGCGATCTTCGACGTACGGAGGACGGCATGACGACCGACCCGCACGGACCTTCCGGCGGCGGCGAGTTGCGGCGACGCGGCTTCCTGCGCGGTGCGGCGGTCGGTGTCGGGGCGGTGGCGGGCGGCGCGGCCGGCTCTGCCTCCGCCGCTGCGCCGAGTCAGTCGCAGGCGGAGCGGGTCGACTTCCACGGCCCGCACCAGGCCGGCATCACGCAGGCCGTGCAGCAGTCCAGTGTCTTCCTGTCCTTCGACGTCACCGCGGCCGACCGGCGGGAACTGGTCGAGTTGCTGCACACCGTCACCGACCGGG